>JAOZKO010000326.1 GCA_029935325.1 Bacteroidales bacterium | reverse complement strand
AATAGTTTTTATCAATAGTTTTGGTGGATATTTGATATAAATTTGCAGCATGAAAATTACTGACTTCGTAAATTTATTTTCTGGCGATTCTCAATCCACTGAGTTTTTCAATGCTATTGCTAATAAACAAAAAAATAGTTTATTAAGAGGAATGATTGGCTCGTCAATTTCGATTTTAGCCTATAATCTTCATTTGTTTAATGCAGGTATTTCACTTTTTATCCTTCCTGATAAGGAGAGTGCAGCATATTTTATGAATGATTTGGAGCAGATGTTTGGTGAAACAGGCAAGAAACTGAATCAGAAAAAAGTACTATTTTTTCCTACCGCTTATAAGAAAGCTTATGATGTTGAGCATGTCGATAATAATAATCTTTTACACCGCACCGAAGTAATTAAGAGGATTGGTAGTGGTAGCAAGAACCTTTTTGTTGTAAGCTTTCCCGAAGCAATGAGTGAGAAAATTATCTCCAAAGCTTATGTAAGCAAAAATACCATGCGGGTGAATGTTGGGGATGAACTTAGCTACGATTTTGTAATTGAGTTGTTGCAGGAATACGGGTTTGAGCAGGAGGATTTTGTAGTTGAGCCTGGGCAGTTTGCTTTTAGAGGTGGTATAATTGATATTTTTTCCTTTTCAAATGATTTTCCCTATCGAATTGAGTTTTTTGGTGATGATGTGGAAAGCATTCGTAGCTTTGACCCAAGTACGCAGAGGTCATTAGAATCTCATCGGAAAATCCATATTATTCCCAATGTACAGGATAGTACAATTATTGAGAAACGTACTGATATTCTGAGCTTTTTTCCACCAAATACTCGAGTTTGGTCTAAGAATTTTGATTTTGTATTTGATACAATTAATAATGCATATGCAAAGGCCGAAAGCACATATAAAGAACTGGATAGTGAAGTAAAACATATTGAACCTAAGGAGCTTTTTACTAATTCTGAAATTTTTAAAAATGCCCTCCAGCGTCATCTCTGTATTGAGGTTTCAGATAGGTCGTGTTGCTTTGAAGACGCCAAAACCTTTGAATTTATAATGAAACCTCAGCCGCCATTTCATAAAAAGTTTGAACTATTGGTGGAAAATCTGCAGCAAAATAGTGCCGAAGGAATTAAGAATTACATACTGGCAGATCAGGAAAATCAGATTCAACGAATTAAGGCAATTTTTGAGGATATGGCCACTGATGAATCTCAGCCAATTGCAATTCAATGGGAGCCCGTTTTAATTAGCCTTGAGAATGGCTTTATAGATGTTAGTCAAGGTATTGCATGCTATACCGATCATCAAATTTTTGAGCGATATCATCGCTTTCAACTAAAGGAGCGCTTTAGCAATAAGGAGGCTATAACTCTAAAGGAAATTTACAATCTTCAGCCAGGTGATTTTGTTACTCATGTTGACCACGGAATAGCAAAGTATGGTGGTTTAGAGAAGATAAATAATAATGGAAAAGAGCAGGAAGCAATTCGGCTTCACTTTCAGAATAATGACCTTATTTATGTGAGCATTCATGCTTTGCATAGAATTTCTAAATACGTTAGTAAAGATGGTACAGAACCTAAACTTAGTAAATTAGGATCTCGGGCTTGGGCTAATTTAAAAGCAAAAACAAAGTCCAAGGTTAAGGATATTGCCAAAGATTTAATTGCATTATATGCTAAGCGTAAGGCTGTAAAAGGGTATTCTTTTGATCAAGATAGTTTTATGCAAACAGAGTTGGAGGCATCATTTTTCTATGAAGATACTCCTGACCAAACCAAAGCAACCGAAGATTTCAAAAAAGATATGGAAAGCCAAAGTCCTATGGATAGGCTAATATGTGGCGATGTGGGCTTTGGAAAAACAGAGATTGCTATTCGTGCTGCTTTTAAAGCAGTGGCAGATAATAAGCAAGTGGCAGTATTGGTGCCAACAACTATCCTTGCAATGCAGCATTATAATACCTTTAGAAATCGCCTTGGTAATTTCCCTGTAACAGTAGATTATATCAATCGGTTTAGAACTACTAAACAACAAAAGGAAACTCTTAAAAACTTAAGTGAAGGGAAAGTAGATATATTAATTGGCACTCACCGTATTGTAAGTAAGGATATTAACTTTAAAGATTTGGGGCTGCTAATAATTGATGAGGAACAGAAATTTGGAGTTAGTATAAAGGAGAAACTTAAAAACTTAAAAGTAAATGTTGATACATTAACTCTTACCGCAACACCAATTCCTCGTACACTACAATTTTCGCTAATGGGTGCCCGCGACCTAAGTATTATTAATACTGCTCCACCAAATCGATATCCAGTACAAACACAGTTGCATCCTATAAATGAGGATATTATTAGAAGTGCTATTCAGTATGAAATAGCTCGTAGAGGCCAAGTATATGTTATAAATAACAGAATCCAAAATATCTATGAAATAGCCTTATTGATTGAGAAATTAGTGCCCACAGCAAGAGTTAAAGTTGGCCATGGGCAAATGGAAGGCACTAAGCTGGAGAAAACAATGATGGGCTTTATTGCTGGCGATTTTGATGTATTAGTTGCTACTACCATTGTGGAATCAGGTTTGGATATTCCCAATGCTAATACAATGATAATTTATGATGCTCAGAATTATGGGTTAAGTGATTTGCACCAACTTAGAGGTAGAGTAGGCAGATCAAATAAAAAAGCATTTTGCTATCTCCTAACTCCACCTATATCAGTACTTACACCAGAGGCTAGAAAGCGTTTGCAGGCAATTGAAGAGTTTTCGGATTTGGGTTCAGGATTTAATATTGCAATGCGAGATTTAGATATACGTGGTGCAGGAAATATCCTTGGAGCAGAGCAAAGTGGCTTTATCTCTGAAATAGGTTTTGAGATGTTTCACCAGATAATGGATGAAGCAATAGAGGAGCTTAAGGAGAATGAATTTAAAGATGTATTTAAGGAGGAGAACGAAGGTAAATCTAAAATATTTGTCAAGGATAGCCGCTTCGAATCTGATATGCAAATTTTAATTCCCGATTCGTATGTGGAACAAACCACAGAGCGATTGGTGCTATATAAAAAGTTGGATTCTTGTAAAACAGAACAGGAGCTGCAAGCTTTTCAAGAGGAGATTATTGATCGATTTGGAAGTATCCCAATAGAGGTTATAAATTTATTTCACAGTTTGAGGCTTCGTTGGTTATCTCAGGATTTAGGTTTTGAGAAAATTATTATTAAAAATCAGCAGATGATTATTTGGTTGGTTTATAAGCAAGACTCGG
>JAOZKO010000325.1:2962-3279 GCA_029935325.1 Bacteroidales bacterium | reverse complement strand
TTAAAGAACAAAGCAACTTCGTCTACTATTACAACTTATTTACTAATCATTCCTTTGGTATTTACTGATTGCTTTGTCGTTCCTCCTTGCAAAGGCTTTCTCAAGATGTTTATCCTATTGTATGGTCTTTGCGAAGCCGCCTCCTAGCAATGACTTTCAATTTGTATTTACTTAAATCGCCGATTTAAATCTAAAATTAACAAAAAACAGACCCGTTCTTTATAAACATTTTAGTTATAAATATCTTAGTTATAAATGTCTTAGTTATAAATATCTTAGTTATAAATATCTTAGTTATAAATATCTTAGTTATAAAT
>JAOZKO010000325.1:0-2952 GCA_029935325.1 Bacteroidales bacterium | reverse complement strand
CAAGAAAAATCCATTTGTTTTTGGCCACCTATCCTCAATTGATACCTTTGTTAATCGCACAGAAGACATCAATGCAATAAAGCAAAATATAGACAATCAAATACATACAGTATTACTTTCACCACGAAGATGGGGGAAATCTTCATTGGTAAAAGTACTTGAGCGCAAGATTAGGAATAAAAATAAACTGGTTTTTTGTCATCTAGATATGTTCAATATTTCAAGTGAAATTGATTTTTACCATCATTTTTCAAGCGCAGTATTGCAAAGTACACATAATAAAATGCAAGATTTATTGGAATCATTCAAGCATTTATTCACTAATCTGAAGCCAAATATCTCTATTGAAGCTGGTGAAATTGCTAAATTAACTGTTGATTTTGATTCTGAAAAGGCTGAAGCTTCATTTATAGAGATATTAAATCTTCCTGAGAAAATTGCAAAAAGAAAGAAAGTAAAACTCGTAATTTGTATTGATGAGTTCCAAAACCTAGAACGATTTAAAGACCCCTTATTGTTTCAACAAAGGTTACGTGCCAGTTGGCAGCATCACCAAAATGTTGTTTATGTATTATATGGTAGTAAACGCAGTATGCTTAGTACTATTTTCGAAAGTCAATCAATGCCATTCTATCGCTTTGGAGATGTATTGTATCTGAAAAAGATTGAAAGCTCTCATTGGATAAAATTTATACAAAACAGTTTTAAGAAAACGAATAAGAAAATTGCAAAAAAGTATGCACTTCGGATTACTGAGTTGATGGAGAATCATACATATTATGTACAGCAGCTATCACATATAGTTTGGAATAATACAAATATGGAAGTAACAGATACAATATTTGAAAACAGTATCCGTGATATCATTGGCCGGAATGCAATGATGTTTGAGTCCATGTTTGATGGATTAAGCAGCAATCAGATTAAGGTATTGCATATGCTAATTGATGATACTACTGGCAAATATACAGGAGCAGCTCAGATCAAAAAATATAATTTAATATCATCTGCAAATATTATTCAAGCTCTAAAAGCTCTTGAAAACAAAGAGATAATTGATCGCTTTGAGGGGTCGCCGCAATTTAACGACCCTGTTTTTAGAATGTGGTTGAGAATTCGAGTTTTTCCTAAATAGTGCTTTTTCTTACTGACACTAAATAATTTCTTATTATCAAGTGTTTTGTTTTTTTGTTACTACTCAGCAGTTTATTAAACTCCTTTATTTCAATTTGTAATAAATTAGAAAGTATATCTCCTACGCTAAAGCTTTGTAGGATGAATGCGTTTTGTCACTATTTTTTGCTAAAAAAGCAAAAATACCGCCAAAACCTCGCAAATTCGTATTCATAACCATGGATTTCATCCATGGTTATTCACGTTTGACCCTTTCAGGGTCAGTGATATACGTAGGAATTTAGAGTTTTAATTGTAAAACAAATGACACTGATTAGATACGTTTTTTTAGTTGTAAATCAGCAAGTCAGGGCTCTTCAATCTCAAAAAAGAATTTACAATATTATGTGTATCCCTATTGTTTTGCATTGGTTTAATGCAGTGCTCTAATTCTACTTTATCACTCATTTTACTTTCTTCAACTATGCCTATTCCTTTATAAATCCCCTTTTCGATTTGCACTACAGATTTCAGTCCTGGCTCAGGTCCTTTTTCTAAAATAAAGAAATTCTGATGTTGGAATTTCAAACTATCCAAAGCTAATTTAAACCTTTGATTATAATCATCGCTACTTTCTTTGCCGATACAAGCTCCATGGCATTTATGTATCTGGTAATCGAAGCATGCTCCTTGACTCTGGTATAGCCCACATAGTTTCTGACAAAGTTCGTATTCCTCCACCAACCTAAACAAATAGTCCTTGCCAGCATCTTTGGATTGAAAGCTCGTGAGTGGCGCACTTAGGGCATCCGTTTTTTCAATGTCAAAATGGTAATATCCCTCCAAATCAATTTTAGTAAACAATCCGTAATTAAATAGGCTTCTGCGTTGCGCTCTATTGTAAAGCGGCTTAAGTGTTTTTATATCATTAGATTCTAATAGCAAAGCCGACAACTCACCACCGGTAACATAATGCCTAATATGTGCAATATTATTCATCATCTCAACAGATTTTCTTGTGCTATAATTATTCAGATGCTGCAATATTCGTTGGTGAATATCAATGCTTTTGCCAACATAAATAATCTCCTCCTTGGCATTCAGAAAATAGTAAACGCCAGTTTTGCGGGGCAATCCATCAATAATTTCTCTACTCAAAGCTTTTGGTAGTTGCAGAGTTTTAGTACCACCAATTTGCGGATCAATCTGGTATAGCATTTCCATCAATATTGCTGTGGCTTTGGCATCGCCATATGCACGGTGCTTATCGCTATGGGGTATTCCTAAACTCTCTGTCAGTTTTGACAAACTATATGATGCTTGCCCAGGAATAAGCTTGCGGGAGGTTTTTACTGTGCAAATAGTTTTACGCTGAAAAGCATAACCAAACTCTACAAATTCGTGCTGAAGGAAACTATAATCGAAGCGTACATTATGACCTACAATTATTAAATCCTGAGTAAACTCAATAATTTTCTTTGCTACCTCATAAAACTTGGGAGAATTTTGCACCATCTGATTATTGATGCCTGTAAGCTGAGTAATGCGATAGGGAATTTTCTTCTCTGGATTTATCAGCGTTTGATATGTATCAATCACTTTTTGCCCATCATGAATTAGAATAGCTATCTCAGTAATTTTCTCGTTCTTGGCACTTAGTCCAGTGGTTTCTACATCTATTATTGCGAACATAAAAAATAATATTTATTCAAAGCTTTGTGGTAATCTGAAGTAAAATAATTGATTCAACATACTCTAATTAGTGTCAACAATAAAACTCGCTATTTTACAGTGCTTAGTCAGAAATCGTCAAGTTCGAGGCTTGCGATCCCGATGGCT
>JAOZKO010000324.1 GCA_029935325.1 Bacteroidales bacterium | reverse complement strand
TTGTTGAAAATATAGATGGCACTCATTCCCTAGATGGAGATTATACGGTATTTGGGGAAACAATTGGAGGTTTAAGTGTTGTATCAACAATAGCTGAAGTACCTACAAATTCAAATGATAAGCCAATTACTGATGTAGTCATGATAAAGGTTATACATGAAAAATATACTGCAAAGGAACTCAATGATAATTTCAACTTCACAATTCCTTAGTTAATGGCTTTATATATGTATGTTTTTATAATAAGCTATAGTAACATCTAATACATTGCAGAATCTAACATAACTAGAGTACAATATTCAACCACTTCAATTTGGTCGCCCTGAAGCATCTTGGCGAATTTTGAATTCTCGGTACCTGGATTAAAAATCACTCTTTTAGGTTTGAATGCTCTAATATAGTCATAATATTCTGTTTGGTTCTGCGGCCCAAGATACATAGATACAGTATGTATTCCTTCTATTTTTGGTTGCCCCGTTTGAATCTCGACGTCTGCAACAGTTCCTTCTCTTAAACCTAATGCAATTACAGAATGACCATATTGACGCAATTTGTTAATTGCTATATTTGAATATCGCATTTGCTTTGTACTTGAACCAAAAACGGCTGTTACTTTATCCTCTTTCATATATTTATTGTTTTTATACATTGGACAAATCTATATATTATTTCCTAATCCCAAGTTTTTGATTTATAAAAGTGAGTTATTCTATTTACCCACATTTAGCATACTCTCAGCATAGGCTAAATTATTCTTCGCCAACTGAAAATCGGGGTCATATTTCACGGCTAACTTACCATATTCAACAGCTTTGCCCCATTCTTGCATTGCATTATATGCAGAACAAATATTATTATAAGCTATCGCATTTTCAGACTTTTTTTCTAAGGACGCCATACAAGCATCGATACATGATTGATAATTCTTTTGCGTATAATATTCCAAACTAAGGGCAATTAATTCATCAGCTGATTTTTGCTTCCACAGCTTCTGATTCTCTTTTCCTTGTATAGAAACTGCCAAATTATTATTCAAAAACTGATTTTCAGGATCTATACTAAGCCCCTGTCTTCCAGCCTTTATTGCCAATTCCCATTTCTTCATTTGGTTGTAAGCCGCACAAATATTATTATAAGCCAATACATCATTAGGATCAATCTCTAATATCAAAGTTGATACATAAACACACGAATCATAATCTCCAACATTATAGTATTCCAGACTTAGACTTAGGTAATTATCCACTGTTGGAAACTCTTTCGCCTTGGTGCGTAAAACTTCTAATTGAGTAAGGCGCCCCTTTGCAATATCCTGATAATAAAGTACTGTATTATCCTTTGGATAAATACTCAATGCTTCATTAATCACTGTTGATAACTGATCCCACTCATATTCTGCAGCATAAATTTCCATCAATATATAAAATGAATAAACATATTCAGGTGCCAATTCTTGCGAATAAACAATCTGCTGTATTGCCTCAGCATAGCGCTTTTTTTTCTTTAGAAAATCAGCATAGAAATAATATGGCTTATGACTATAATAGCCATATTGAATAGCTAATTTATAATTTTCTTCAGCCTCTTCAGTTTTACCAATAGCATTTTGACAGATTGCAATATTTGTATAAAGGTATGAATACTTTGGAGCATGCTTTAAAGCTTCTTGATACGCATTCATTGCTCCTTCATAATTTCCATCACTCATCAGTTTAAGGCCATAATTCATCCATCCACGACCATTAGTTGGACTTTTCTTAGTTACATCCAACCACAATGACTCTCCATTATCCCATACTTCTACCCTTTGACGAACTCCAATAATATGTCCAACTAAAATTAACAACATTACCATATATATGGCTGACTGGTATTTACGTGACGCCAAGATTCTGTCTTTATGATTCCATATATACTGAAAAATAAACCATACAACAGATATCATCAAACCCACAAAAGGAAAAAACATACGATGATCATTGGCTACTTCAGCCAAAGGAATTAGACTTGATGTGGGTGCCAATGAGATAAAAAACCATATTATTCCAAAAGTGAAAGGTGCATATTTATATTGTAGACCTTTCTTAATGGCAAACCATACAATGCCTATAATAAATAATACTCCCACTAGAAGGTGCGAATCCAAAATACCACTAACTAATCCCATATCAGTATCAGCACTTAAATTATAAGGATAGAAAAAGGATATAAAATAATGAAACAGTATAAAAGGTTGAGTAATCAAATACAACCAACGGGAAGTTCCTCCAGGTGTAAATGAATCACCTTGCATTCCAATAATGAAACCCACACCTACAATCATTAAAATGATTAGAAATCCGGCTTGTAATAATAGTCTAATAATAAGTTTATTCTTCTCTCCTTTCGTGCTTTGCTCCTCTCTTAATAATGGGTATTCAAACAAAGCAAAATAAACAATCAGCAGTGGAAAAAACATGGCTGCTGTTAATTTAGTAAAGAGGCCAATAATAATAGGTAATAAGAATAAACCCCATTTGCGTTTAGCAGGAAAGTAAAGATAAATAACAAAAGCAGCAATTACAAAAAGCGTTGATAATAAATCAGATCGAGAAATAATGTAGTTAATTGTTTCAGCATTTACGGTATGCAATCCATACCAAGCTGTTGCAAAAAGAGCTGCCCACTGATTCCATGTAGTTTTTTGTGCTTTATCAAACAACTTTATTATCAAAAGATACATCAATACTAACAAAACAAAGAACGAAAGCATCATAGAATAATGGTAATAATGCGGATCATATCCACTACCATCAGCCGAGAATTTAGTGCTTAGCCAATAATCAATAGCAATGCTTGATGTAACTACAGGACGATACATTTGGTTCAATGGTAATGAACTAAATGTTTCAGAACCCTTTGAAAAGAAAAGAGGAATATTGTTAATATCACGTACATACGGATTATCAATAATTGTGTGCGAGTCATCAAAGTGAAACTCATTATCATAGCTATTACTATAGGCAAATAGTAAAGCTCCAATTAATACAATCCAAAGTATATAAAATAGTCTCTTATTTGTCATAATTATCTTCTTGTGATAATGCAATTGCATTATTTAAAAAATTATTCATCGGTTTTATCTTACGAAAAGTATCCAATGTTGTTTCGATAAATTTATCGCCAAGAACATCGGTATCTGTCATACTCCGCATAGCAATAAATGATTTGAATTTCAGCCATTCACCAGCGGCGGAATCCTTAGGAAAATCACGCGGCACCCGTTTCAATTTATCTTCATCCCATAATT
>JAOZKO010000323.1 GCA_029935325.1 Bacteroidales bacterium | reverse complement strand
AAAATTCCCTTACGATAGTTAATTTATAAGTATTATCTTTCCGCTCTGAAAATTTAATGGAAATAATGTCGCAAGATTTTAATGTTATAATAATTGGAGGTGGTGTTAGTGGGTTGACACTTGGTGCTTTGTTGGGCAAGGCAGGGCTTAGGTGCTGCATAGTGGAGAAAGAACACCAGGCAGGAGGATATATTGCTGGTTTTAGACGTAAAGATTTCCATTTCGATTCAGCAATACATTGGCTAAACCAGTTTGGTGAAACAGGAATTGTACATCGTGCGTTTTCTTTTATTGGTCAAGATTACCCAAAACCAAAAGTATTGAATAAGATTCACCGTTATAAATCTGAAAATTTCGATATTCTATTGCAAACAGATACTCAGAAGCTTAAGCAGGATTTTATTCGCAATTTCCCTAATGAAGAGCAGGGTATAAATAAGTTTTTTGCCCATGCCGAACAATTAGGAAATATAAGTAGTCGCCTAGCAAACTTTGTGCGCTCCCACGAAACAATGAATCTTACAGAAAAAGCAATTTACCATATGCGTATGTTGCCTTTTATTCTACCCATTGTAAAACACCTTAAATATGCTGGTGATGAGGGAGTAAGAAAAGGGCTTTCCAAGTATTTCGAAGGAGAAGATATTAAGGATCTCTTTAATTCTGAATGTGATTTGCTTTCTTGCCTTTTCCCAATCGCTTGGGCAAATAATAAGGATTATTTTAAAACTCCAGAAGGAGGAAGTATTGAATTTGTAAAATGGCTAGTTGATAAAAACAAGAGCTATGGCAACGAAATACTATTAAAAACCAAGGTTGATTCAATAATATTAGAAGGCAGGAAAGCCGTTGGGATTACTGCTGTTCAGAAAAATGAAAATATTAAAATCAATGCAAAATATATAGTGTCAGCATCAGATTTGCCATCGCTTTATAAGCAGTTATTACCAGCTTCTGCAATTTCAAATAATACCAAGCAAAAGCTTGAAGACTCGGTGATGTATAAGTCAGGCTTTACAATTTCTATTGCATTAGACTGTGAAGCAGAGAATCTAGGGCTTTCTGAAGAATTGATATCTTTAGCGAAAAATAATCTTACAAGAGCTGATCACGAAAACTCAGATCCGGAAAATAGCAAACTAAGCATAATGTCAGCATCGGTACGTGATAAAACTGTTTGCCCAAAAGGTCAGGGAATTATCACCATTTATATGGCTGCCGATATTGAGAAGTATAACTACTGGCAAACTGAGCTTTTGGAAAATGGAGATAGAACGAGAGGTGAAGCTTATAAGCAACTAAAGGAAGAAATTGCACAAAAGATATTTGATAGAATTGAGCAGGAACTGATACCAAACCTTAAAGAGCATATACTGTTTTATGATACTTCTAGCCCATTTACATACCAACGATATACCAATAATTATAGAGGTACAATGATGGGGCAAAGGCCGGGAAAAGTTAATATGCAGAATAAAGTAGCCTCACATTTTACTGAAATAGAGAATCTATTGGTCGGTGGGCAATGGGCCGAATTAGGAGGTGGTATTCCTGTGGCTGCACGTGCTGCTATGAATACTTTATTGATAATTTTAAGAAAAGAGAATAAGCAGAAATTTAAACTACTAGCAAAATATTTCGATGGAAAGCTAGATGTTGAAAAGCTAAATGCAAATAAACTTTTTGGTACAAATGGCTAATAATGTAAAATATATGAGCAATATTTTAAGCAAAACCATATGGATATTAATATTTCTACTGCTGCAAAAAGCTACAGTAGCAAGTATTGAATATTCTAAGAATTGCAAAAAAGCTTATGAGTATGCCCTGGGTTTTGATTTCCAGAAGATGGATTTGGAACTTGCTAAAGAGCGAAAAAAGAATCCAAATAATGTAGTAGTGCAAAGCATACAAACATATTCGTATTTTTTGAAATTTGCCATTAGCGAAGACAAAAAAGCCCTTGCTAAATTCGAAGATTCATATACTGATTTAGTAGATAAGCTTGAAAATGAAGATGCTAATAATCCCCTGCAACGTTATTTGCTAACAGATTTATACTTCCAATCTGCATTTGTCAATATTTTTGAATCTAACTTTCTTACGGCATTATTTAGATTTAAAAAAGCATATGGCAAAATTAAGGAAAATAGTGAGAAATTTCCTGATTTTGCATTAAACAATAAAGCCCTAGGATTATTAAATATTGGCTTAGGTAGTATTCCTAAATCATATAATTGGACTCTGAAACTAATTAATATGGAAGGTGATATGAACCTTGGATATAAGCAAATGCAGTCGTTTCTTGAGCTTACACAAAACGACAAAAGCTATGAGTATTTATATGTGGAAGGACTGCTGCTCTATTCTTTTACACAAAGTAATTATAGCAATAAAAACTCCGATTCCAAAATCCTTGATAATATTTATTCCAGTAAAAGCATAACATCAAAATACGGAAATAATCAATTATTTACTTTCTCAAAAGTCTCATTTTATCAGCATAAGAAAGAAAATGAAAAAGCACTTGCTGCATTAAATATTATTCAAAGCGAGTTTGAAACCAATCCTAATAAATTATTCTACCTCGACTATATGTTTGGTGAGAGCTTATTGTATAAGAATTTACCTAATAGCACTAAATATTTTAAGCGATATATTAAATATTACCCCGGTGAAAACTATAAAAGGGCAGCATATCAAAAAATTGGTTGGGCAGCAATTATTGCTGGCGATAATAAAACATTTAATGAGCAAAAGCAGAAGATTCTAGAATCTGGAGCTGATTTATTGGATGCCGATAAACAAGCTATTAAAGAAGCTAAATCAGATGAATCACCAAATATTTCACTACTAAAAAGCAGATTGCTTTTCGATGGTGGTTATTATAATGAAGCCATAACGGTATTGCGACAAGGCTTTGTGGATGGCGATTTTGAAAGCCAGCGCGAGAATTTGGAGTATATATATCGCCTTGCCCGTATTTACGACGAAATGGGAAATCAAGTTCTGGCAGAGATTTACTATAAAATGACGATTGATAAAGGTAGGGATTTGCCATATTACTTTGCTGCCAATTCGGCTCTGAATTTAGCTTATAAGTACGAAGAGCAGAAGAAAACAAATGAAGCAATAGAAATGTACCAATTATGCCTTGATTTGGAATTTGACGAATATCAGAATAGCATAACTCAAAAGGCTAAAGCTGGTTTGAGTCGATTGGAATAAGGATATATTTATCGATAATGTATGAATTATCATTCATTAAGGCCAATAATATGGGTTAATGAATT
>JAOZKO010000003.1 GCA_029935325.1 Bacteroidales bacterium | reverse complement strand
AGAAATTAATAATATAATTTAATATATATACAATATGAAAACACTACAACTAAGCCTTTTGGCAATTTTTACTTTAAGCTTTTCTATCACCTTTGCACAGGACAAAACAGACTGGATGGGAGGATATCCTGAGGGCTGTACTTCTATTACTGTTGGAAAAGACGCCACTTATGATGGTTCGGTAATGACTTCTCATACTGATGATAGCCACCGTACTCGCTCATGGATGCAAATGGTAGCAGCCAAAGATTGGCCAGAAGGAAGTACTGTAGCAATGTACAAAAGAGTGCAAGATAATACTAAGGCAATGCCTATTTATGCCCATAATAAAATTGGTGAAATACCTCAAGTTCCACATACTTACGCATTTCTGAATACAGCTTATCCTGCTATGAACGAGCATCAATTGGCAATTGGAGAATCTACTTTTGGAGGCAGAGACACTCTTCAGTCAGACAAAGGAATTATTGATTGCCAGCGACTTGTGCAATTAATGTTGGAAAGAACAACTACTGCAAGAGGTGCTATTATGATGGCTGATGAGCTATTGATGAAATATGGCTGGAATGATTTTGGTGAAGTTTTAACAATTGCCGATACCAAAGAAGTTTGGCATTTTGAAGTAGTAGGTCCGGGCAAGGGAAAAGTAGGTGCTGTATGGGTTGCTCAAAGAGTACCAGATGATCATGTTGGTGTTAATGCCAATGCAAGCACTATTAAAGAAATTGATTTGAAGAATAAAGATTTCTTTATGGCTTCTAAAAATATATATTCTGTAGCTGAAGATTTTGGTTGGTGGTCGAAAAAAAGTGATAAAAGCTTTCGTTTTAATCATATTTACGCTCCTCATAGCCGTACTTCCGTTGCTTCTCGCAGAAGAGAGTGGAGGATTTTAAGCATTGTTGCTCCTTCATTACACCTAAACCCTAATCAGGAGGATTATCCTTTTTCGGTAAAGCCTGAGAAAAAAATTACCATGGAAATGATGATTAGCTTATTCAAGGATTATTATCAAGGAACGCCTTATGATATGCGTCGAAATATTACTGTTGCTGATAAGGATGGTAATAATGTGATTTCGCCATTGGCAAATCCATTTATGCCTTATGATCAGTTAGACCAAGATAAAGTGAATGGTGGCTGGTTTTATACCGACAAAAAAACTGGAAAAATTAGATTTCTAGGAGAGCGCACCATTGCAAGATGGTACACTATGTACGGAACCATAACACAATCTCGCTCATGGTTACCCGATGCTATTGGTGGTAAGGTATGGTTAGCACAAGATAATATTGCCACATCCATTTATATCCCTGTTTATTGCGGAGCAAGCAGTTTGCCACAGTCCTATGCCACTCCAGGAAGAACCAATGGATATACAAGAGAATCAGCTTGGTGGGCTTTTAATCGCTTAGGAACTTTAACGGCACAGCGTTGGGGCGATATGCACAAAGATGTGGATGCCGTTTGGAATCCAATGCAAGCATTAATGTTTTCGGAAGTAGAAGCGACTGAGGCTAGAGCCCTTGAATTGGCAAAGGCAAATCAAACAGTTGATCTAACAAATTTCCTAACTGATTATACTCATAAATGGGGAAATATTGTTGTGGAAAGAGCATGGAAATTAGGCGATGAGCTTTGGACTAAATATGATGAGAAGTTTTAATAAAAACATTTTAATCAATACTCCGTTAATGTTTTATAAACCACACAGTTAGGCGATTACGGATTTGTGCAATAATGTATAATAATCACAAAATCAACACTTGGCGTCTTGGCGAGAAACAAAAACTCAACGAACTATTGTTAATAGGAAGTGTTTTATATATTTCCCTTAAAATATATTAAAGTCAATAAGTATTAGAATGAACAAGCAAGAATTTATAAGCTATCCTAAAATTGGACAATTTAGGCAAACGGTGCAAGATGTGGAACATGCTGCGCAATATATTGGTAACGATAATGAGGAAAATCCTATTTACGATTTAAGTAAAAAAAAACCTCAGCTTAATTTTTATGGTACTGTAAAACTTCACGGTACTAATTCTGGTGTATCGTATCGCGAAAAAGATGGTATTTGGGCGCAATCTCGAAGTAATATTATTACACCTGAGAAAGATAATAATGGTTTTGCGGCATTTATGAATAATCATAAGCTTGTTTTTATTGAATTATTTGAAACTCTAAAAGAACATTTAAAAGATGAAAATACAATAATAACTATCTTTGGAGAATGGGCCGGGAAAAGAATTCAGAAAGGAATGGCAATTAATAATCTTCCTCTGTTTTTTTCCATTTTTGCTGTAAAAATATCTTATGATAAGGAAACTAGATTTTTTCTGGAAAAAGATAAATGGAAGCATCTTAAAAATCATAAATATAGGATTTATAATATTCAAGACTGGAAAAACTGGAAAATTAATATTGACTTTGAAAATGCTTCGGATTCACTAGAGCAACTAAATAATCTAGTTGCAGAAGTGGAAAATGAATGTCCAGTAGGTCATTGGTTTGGAAACAATGGCGTAGGAGAAGGTATTGTGTGGGTTCACGAATCGGAACGGTGGGGAACACTCCGATTTAAAACCAAAGGGGAGAAACATAAAAATACTAAAGCAAAAACTAAAATTAGTATTGATCCTGAAATACAAAAAAACATTGATAGCTTTATTGAATATGCCGTAACTGAAAACAGACTAAATCAAGGAATTGAGGTAATATTTACCCAACAAAATGAAAACTTAGATATTAAAAAAATGGGTGCTTTTCTTAGCTGGGTTGCTAAGGACATTGAAGCAGAAGAAATGGATGTAATTATTAAATCAAATTTGGAAATAAAACAACTTACAAAGGCTATATCAAATATTGCTAGAAAGTGGTTTCTAGAAAAATGGAATAGGTTATAATCAGACTATAAATATAATAATATGAAAATTGGAGAGCTAAGAGATACAATTAAAACACATAATAAAAAGGAGTTAGAATATCTTGTCGCAGAACTATACAAACTAGTTCCTAATCATAAAATACAGGATTATGGAGTAGATACTTGGATACAAAAACCTATAACAAAAAATAAATCAAAACCAAAAAAAACAATTAAAGCTCGAAGTATAATTGATATTGCTATTGAGGTAGCAACTTTTGAAGATAATGCAAAAAATCAAAACTACCTTTTTCCAAATGATCAAATACCTAAAAAAGAACGCCCTAAGTGGAGATATATAGTAAAAAGATTATATAAAGAAATTTTAGTTGGTGTAGAAAAAGGCGATAATAAATTAGTTTCTGCTATAGAATTAACAAAACTATACAAGCTGCTTACATATGCCTGTGGCTGGCAAATTTTTTCTACTTACGATCCATTTGAATCTGTGGGAATATCGCAGATTGATTTTTTCGAACAAATAACAAAATTAAATCGGGAAAGCCTTGAAATCAATGACTTTATAGAAACATCTGTAGATTTAATTGTTAATAACCCATTAAATAGGTATACTCTTTATTCAAATTTAATTAATGTGTTTTTTGAATATCAAAATACTACATATAATTATGAATTAATCATAGAATACATTAATGAACTCAGACCAAAAATAATTAACGAAGTCGAAGAGAAAAAATCATGGTCTTTTTCAACTGATGAAGGCATGTCTTACGTCAAAAAAGAAAAACTTAATAACCTGACTTATATAAGCTTTACAGCACGCATGCAGCTTTTCGACTATGATAATGCTATTAATTACTTCTATGATAATTATTTAGAGCCGGATAAAGAGGTTATATTGTATATTTTAATAGATTTACTGTTTAACTACAATCTACCTAAAATCATTCTGAGAGAGCTCAATAAAAATAGTCATCTCCCATTAAGAGATAACTTAAAAAATCTGCAAAATCACATTAGTAAAGCAGATAAGCTACCTAATCGATTCCCTTAAGCTAAATTAAATTTAGCTATCTCAATATACTCCGGGCCACTCTCATTAATTCTACTTTCCATTAATACAATAGTATTAACATCAACTTTAATGATTTCTGTTTCAGAGAATCTCTTAATTTGCTTTTGAAAAAAGGATTGACTATTCACCTTCGTAATTCTTCCTAATGTAATATGTGGAACAAAATTCTGCCTATCACTATATAGTCCTATAGTATCAAATTCATTTTGAAGACCAGCAACTAGGCTTTTCAATTCGCTTTCTTTGTCAATTCCCCACCACAATACTTTTGGTGAGTTTTTACTTCCAAACATTCGTAATTTAGTAACGCTAAATTCGAATTTGTTTTTGCCTACTAATGCCTTTTCTATTGATTTTCTGATTTTCTCAATTCTTTTATCGCTAGTGGGTCCAAAAAACTTAAGAGTCATATGCAAATACTTTGGCTCAACCCACCTTATATTCATAAACCCAAATTGCTTTTGATAATCAGACGTTTGTATATTAATTATTTCACTAAAAGGTATTCGGATTGCCAAAAAAACTCGTTTCATTAGGTTGTTATTGGTTAAAATTAGTTAAAACTCAGGAAACTATTTATACTTTTATAGTTTCCGCAGTATAAATTATACTACTTTTGCATTTCAAAATTCATAAATAATCTGGCGAAAATGGATAAAAAGCTTGAACAAATTATCGGAACGACGGCAAAGTTATACACAAAATATGGAATAAGGAGTGTAACAATGGATGATGTTGCTCGTGAATTATCACTATCAAAAAAGACCCTATATATATATGTTAAGGACAAGGTTGATTTAGTAAAAAAAGTAGTTTTGTTTATAACTGAGAAATCTGACGTTAGTCGATGTGGGAATGACAAAAACTTAAATGCTGTTGAAAAGCATATATTTGTTTATCAGTTTATTTCCAAAATGTTAATTGATGTAAATCCTTCTTTTGAATATGATTTAAGAAAATACTACCCAAATCAATATAAACTTCTATTGAAAAATCGCAGAACTAATATGTTTGATAAAATGAAGGTTGACTTACATCAGGGAATAAAGGAGGGTTTGTTTAGAGGAGATATGGATGTGGATAAGGTTGTAATTCTAAATATGATAAGGATAGAAAGCTTATACGATAATGAAATTCTAGAAAAGTATAAATATAATCTATTGGATGTATTAGGTGAGTTCTTTACATATCATCTGCATGCCATAGCAACCCCTGAAGGAATTAAAGAATATAAACGACTAATGAAAAATTAAATATAATGTTCAAATTAAAAATACTATTTATAGCAGTGCCATTTCTATTGCTTGGCTATATAGCAAATGGGCAGGGGGTTCGTTCCCTGAGTTTGCAATCTGCTGTTGATCTCGCCTTAATAGAAAACAGAAATATCATGAATGCAAAAAATGATATTATTATTGCAAAAAAGCAAGTTTGGGAAACAACAGCCATCGGTCTTCCTCAACTTAAAACCGATTTAAAATACCAGAATATGCTTGATGTACCCGTTACATTAATGCCTGCACTAATGTTTGATCCTAATGCTGGACCGGATGATTATATGGCATTACAATTTGGACAACAGTACTCTTCCTCTTTTGAGTTTAGCGCATCACAACTTATATTTAGCGGAGAATATATCGTTGGCCTCCAGGCTTCAAAAACATTTCAAGAACTATCATTAAAAGCAGCATTAAAGTCTGAAAATGATGTGATTGAACTTGTTACTAAATCCTATTATGGGGTTTTATTTGCCTACGAAAACAAAAAGATACTGGAAAATACCCTTGTCGATATTCAAAAAACATATGATGAAATTAAGAAAACATATGAGGTAGGAATGGCAGACGAAACAGATGTTAGTCAAATAGAATTGAATTTAATTGCTGTGGAAAACTCCATAGTATCAATTAAAAATCAAATTACTGTTGCAGAAAATATTCTAAAATATCAAATTGGCATTGATGTAAACGATTCCATTACAATAACCGATAGTTTACAAAATATATTTGATAATGCAAGTTTGCAACCTGTCATGGATCAAACATTTGATATCTACAAAAACATTGATTATCAAATGCTCTTGACTCAAAAGGAAATATCAGCACTTAGTTTAAAGCGCGAAAAATCAACTTTTCTACCAACTCTTTCTGCCTTCTACGCACACTCTGTAAGCGGGCAAACTAATAATTTTGATAATTATTTTGATGGTTCACAGGTTTACTATCAATCAAATATAATCGGTGCTGGCTTATCGTGGAATATTTTCAATAGTGGATCGAAATATGTAAAGGTGCAACAAGCACAGCTGGAAGTGGATAAGATGAAGAATCAAGATTACCTTCTACAGCAAAGCCTAATGTTCCAAGTTCATCAGGCTCGTACAGAGTTAATTAATGCATATAACACCTACCTTAAAGAGGAAAAAAACACCGTTCTTGCTGAGAAGATTTATCGTAGATCGTTAACCAAGTTTTCAAACGGAATGATTTCTAGTGCTGAATTAACTCAGTTGAATATTCAATATTTTAATAGTCAATCATCTTTTTATTCAGCAATGATGAAGGTGCTAAATGCAAAAGCTGAATTAGATAAAATTTTAGGAAATAATTTATAACCAATTATATAAGTAAACAATCATGAACAAAATAATATTAATCTTATTTGTATTTATTAGCCTAAGCGCTTGCAATAATCAAAGCAGTGATACTGAAGAAATTAAAAAGGAAATCGAAGCTTATAATGTTGAAATTATGGAGATAGAAAGTAAAATCCATGATTTAGAGAAAATTCTTAGCGATTCTAATAAAACCCTTACAAAAGGCAGTATTTTAGTGGGTATCCAAGATATAGAATTTACAGAATTTACTCATTATTTGGATGTTACTGGTAATGTTGAAACTCAATTAGAAGCATATATAAGTCCAGAGCTAAATGGCTTAATTAAAAAGCTTTCTGTTAAAGAGGGAGACTATGTAAAAGAAGGGCAAACACTTGCTACTATTGATACCGAAATAATACGTAATAACATTAGGGAGTTAAATACACAGCTTACTCTTGCTATAACGATTTATAATAAGCAAAAGGAATTGTGGGACGAAAATATTGGATCCGAAATTCAATACTTACAAGCTAAATCAAGCAAAGAAGCTTTAGAGAATAAATTAGAATCCCTTAATACGCAGCTTAAAATGGCGACAATAAAAGCTCCTTTTGATGCTTTTGTTGAAACAGTATATCAAAAAGCTGGAGAAATGGGTTCCCCTTCACGTCAATTGATTCATTTGGTTAATTTACAAGACTTAAATATAACAGCCAACCTATCAGAAGCTTATTTGCCAAACGTACATAAAGGTGATACTGCCGTTATCGAATTCTCTACTTTTCCTGATATAATAATTCGTGAACCAATAAGCGTGATTGGTTCTGTTATAAATCCAAATAATAGAACAATAAAAATTCAGGTGGCAATAAAAAACAAAAGCAAAGTGCTTATTCCTAATATTATAGCAAATTTAAAACTTATTGATCAACACTTCAACGAGACTATTGTTGTTCCATCAATTGTCGTTAAAAACGATGCCCATGGTAATAATTATGTTTATATAGTAGGGCAAAAAGATGATAAGCTATTTGCTAAAAAAACCTTCGTTAAAACAGGGAAAAGCTATGGAAATAATACCATGATAATTGAAGGTCTAGAAAAAGATAATCAACTGATTATTCAAGGCTATAATTTGGTAAAGAATGGTAGTACAATCCGAATTAAATAATTGTCAATAATCCATTAAAATATTTATTGTGAAAGATAATAAGAAACAAAAAGAGGGTAAGGTTAGAAATTTTGGTTTAACCACCGCTGCTCTTAAAAATAGAAATACAGTAATATTACTAACAGTTGTATTGGCTGTTTATGGATTGATTACTTATATGCAAATGCCTAAGGAATCATTTCCAGATATTAAAATAGCAAAGGTTTTTGTAAAAACAGTATATCCAGGAAATCCTCCTGTAGATATGGAAAACCTTATTACCCGGCCTTTAGAAAAAGAATTACATACTATAAAAGGTGTAAAAGAGCTTTCTTCAACATCATCACAAGATAATAGTGATATTGTGGTTGAATTTAAAAGTGACTACGATATAAAGAAGGCTGTTCAGGATGTAAAAGATGCTGTAGATAATGCTAAAAGTGAAATGCCCGATGATTTGAAAATGGATCCAATAGTTATGGAGCTTGATGCTTCGGAATTTCCGATTTTAAGCATTAACTTATCTGGAGATTTTAGCATTGAGGAATTACGTATTATCTCTGATGACCTAAAGGATGAAATAGAGGCGGTTCCTGAAATATCGAAAGTTGAAATTAAAGGCTTAAACGACAGGCAGATAAATGTTTATATGGATAGGCGTAAAATGACTGCTAACAATATTAGTTTTAAAAATATTGAAGATGCCATCAACTTTGAAAATATGTCTATGTCTGGTGGTGATTTGGTTTCGGAGCATACAAGACGATCAGTACGTATAGATGGTGAGTTCAAAACCATCGAAGAAATGAATAATATTATCGTAAAATACGAGAAAGGAAATATCGTTTATTTACGTAATATTATTGATGGCGGCAAAGTAATTGACGGCTATGTAGATCCCTTGACTTATGCGCGTCTCAATCGTAAAAGCGTAGTATCACTTAGTGTGGTGAAAAAAAGTGGTGAGAACCTAATCGATGCTACTGATAATATTAATAAGATTCTTTCAAAGTCGAAAAAATCTGGTCTTATTCCACAAAATATGCGTGTGGAAATAACCAATGATATGTCAGATCAAGTTAAGAAGCAAGTGAGTAATTTGGAAAATAGCATTATCATGGGAATGATATTCGTGATTACAATACTATTTTTCTTTTTAGGTTTTAGAAATGCCCTATTTGTTGGACTAGCAATTCCAATGTCAATGCTAATTTCATTTGTTGTATTAGGTTTTCTAGGATATACCATAAATATGATGATATTATTTGGCTTAGTCTTAGCATTAGGCATGTTGGTGGATAATGCAATAGTTGTAGTCGAAAATACATATCGATTTATTGGTAAAGGCTTTTCGGTATTTGAAGCAACACGACAAGCGGTTGGCGAAATTGCATGGCCAATTATTGCCTCTACAGCAACAACACTTGTGGCATTCTTACCATTAATATTCTGGCCTGGTATGGTTGGTAGCTTTATGGGACTGCTTCCCAAAACACTAATAATTGTACTTACATCCTCTCTATTTGTTGCGCTTGTAATAGTACCAACATTTATTCTGCTTACCCTTAAAGAGGGTGGAGATGAAGAGCCACCAAAAAAGAAAAATGTAATAAAAGCTCTTATAATTATCGGAATTATTGCTGCCATAGGTTATTTTACGGGCATTTTCTGGTTAGCTAACTTTATTCTGTTTATGGGCGTATTGATGCTATCAAATTATCTATTCCTATACCGTTGGAGTATGAAATTTCAATCTAACTTTTTGAATTGGTTGGAGAAATTTTACTTAACTGTTTTAAATTGGGCTCTTAAAAAACATACTCCTATATACTTATTGATTAGCAGCTTTGTTTTACTGATTGCTACAATTTATTTCTTCTCAATAGCAGGAGGTAATATGTTATTCTTTCCTGAAAACGAACCTCAATATTTAAATATAACAATGAAACAGCCCATTGGAACCGATATTGATTCTACAAGTAATTTCGCTGATTATATTGATAAAAAAGTAAATAGAATATTAGAAAAAGATAGTGCTATTTTAAAATCGGTACTAACAACTATTGGTAAGGGTGCCATAGGCGAACGAGAACAAAGCTTTGGAAACACTCCCGAAAAAGCTTTAATAACTGTTACCTTTATTGATTATGATGAGCGGAAAGAGCATCGGTCATCCACATTAATAATGAAAGAGCTCTCAGATTCACTTATTGGACAATACCCTGGTGTTCAAATCTCTGTGGAGAAGAACAAAATGGGACCACCAACAGGAAAGCCTATTAATATTGAAATTTCGGGTAAAGATTACCCATCACTAATACAATATAGCGACTCAATAATGGCCTATATTGAAAACTCAAACTTGGCAGGAATTGAAGAACTAAAAAGGGATTTAGATAATGGAAAACCTGAACTAATTGTTAATATTAATAGAGATAAAGCGCGAAGATTTGGTTTGTCAACTGCTCAAATTGCTTCTAGTATTAGAACTTCGCTATTCGGAAAGGAAATATCTGACTTTAAAGATGGTGAGGACAAATATCCCATAAGGCTGCGATATTCAAAAAAGTACAGAAACAATATTTCATCATTAATGAACCAGAAAATTACTTTTAGAAATAATAGGGGTAAACTACTTGAAATTCCTGTTTCTGCTGTTGCTTCTATCACTTATAGCAATACCTATGGATCGGTAAACAGAAAAGACCTGAAGCGAGTAATTACTATTTATTCCAATGTGCTCGAAGGTTTCAATGCAAATAATATTAATGGTCAACTTCAAACCCTACTAAAAGGATTTGATTTACCCGAGGGTTATACTATTAGCTTTACTGGCGAACAAAAAGATCAGCAGGAAGCAATGAACTTCCTTATTGAAGCTTTGAGTATTGCCGTGGCATTAATCTTTTTAATACTTGTTACTCAGTTCAATTCATTTGCAAAACCATTTATTATTATGGTGAGCGTACTTTTTAGCACCATCGGTGTTTTTGGTGGCTTAGCAACTTTCAAAATGGATTTTGTGGTAATTATGACTGGTATCGGAATTATTTCTCTTGCGGGAATTGTGGTTAATAATGCCATTGTCCTTATTGACTATATCGATTTATTAAAAAACAAAAAACGCGAGGAATTGGGCTTACAGCTTGAAGACAATCTAATAATTGAAGACTCTATTCAATGCGTTGTTGATGCCGGTAAAACAAGATTGAGACCAGTATTACTTACTGCAATTACTACTGTGCTAGGTTTAATTCCTATGGCAATTGGTATGAATATTAGCTTTGGTGGATTACTAAATGATTTTGCTCCAAACTTATATTTTGGTGGCGAGAATGCAGATTTTTGGGGGCCAATGGCTTGGACGGTTATTTTTGGACTTAGCTTTGCTACCTTTATGACCCTAATACTTGTTCCGGTAATGTATGTACTTGGAAATAAAATAAAATTATACTTTGTTAAAGCTTAAAATAATATTTGTAATTAGCTCTTTGTGTTTTATTGTTATCACACAAAGGGCTATTGCTCAACCTAATATTAAAAATATTGAGCAAAATAATTTTTCTTTTATCTGGGATAATGATGTGCTGTATTATACGGATTACTATTATTCGCAAGGCTTATCATTTGAGCTAACTCATCAAATCCTAAACTCCAATCCCATAAATTATTTACTAATTTCATTAGGGAAAAATAGCGATAAGCATTATTCTATATCTATCAGGCAAGATATGTTTACCCCTACCGAAATAAGAGATTCACTAATTCGACTAGACGACAGACCCTATGCTGGCCTACTTTATTTGCGAAGCGAAAAAACCTCCATTATAAAAGAAAAACAAATCCAATTAAAATCCTCACTAGATATTGGTGTGCGCGGCCCATGGTCGGGAGCACAGCAAGTTCAATTCTACTACCACTCCATTGGAGATATTTTACTTCCCCAAGGTTGGCAATATCAAATGAGTAATTATCCGATGGTTAATTATAATATTAGTTTACAAAAGCAAATTTGGGAAATACCAAAGCGTTTGGAAATACAGTTATATTCTACAATGCGTATCGGAACTATTTACGACGATGTTTTAGGTGGGGCCTTAATTAAATTTGGGTATTTTGATTCCTACTTTTCTTCTGCGCAAAACAAAGATTTTGAGGCATTTGGATATCTTGCCACTGATATAAAATTTGTAGCATATAACGGAACAATGCAGGGCAGCTTGCTTGATAATCCAAATCCCCATGAAATAAAACAACCGGATATTGAGAATATAGTTGGAACAGCAAGAATGGGTTTGGGGCTAAGATATAAAAGGTTTGGAGTTAATTTCTCTTGGATTTTCCTCAGCCCTGAGTTTTATGGGGGTTTAAATCACAAATATAATAGCTTAAATCTCTACTATTTGTTTTAATACTATTGATATAATTGGCTGGGGTCAAAAAGAAAATTGGTCTTAGTGAATATGTCCACTAAGACCAATAATTTAAGTTTTTAACACTAAGATTAAGTGTTTTGTTTATGATTGAGTTTATTCTAAATTTAAAATCTCTCTATTACGTAGTTAATATTGTAATTATTACTACTAAAACCATTGCTACTCCGTATATTAAGAGTAGAGTGCTTTCTTTCATTCCAACTTTTGCTTTTTCTGCCATGATTAATAATTTTTAAATAATTCTACACACTATGCGAGTTTTGTTATATTTGTAACTCTATATTAAAGACGACAATATGTATAAAAATCTTTGTTATCACACCCATAATAATTTCTGTGATGGAGAAAATAGAATAGAGGAAATGCTTTATTCAGCTGTATCACTGGGAATTACACATCTTGGCATAAGTAGCCATGCTCCCTTAAAAATTTTCAATCCTTGGAGCATTCCCCACGAAAACTTAGAAAACTATTCCAAAGAAATAGATAAGTTAAAGCTTGAACATCAAAATAAAATTGAAATTTTCAAATCTCTAGAAATAGATTATATTCCAAATTATACATATTCCTTTGAATATTTTAAGCAACTTTTAGGTTTAGATTATACCATTGGTTCGGTTCATTTGGTACGAAATCCAGATAGTAATGAACTTTGGTTTATTGATGGAAATCAAGCAAAGTGCCACGAAAGCTTTAATTCCATCTTTAATAGTAACATAAAGCATGCTATTACGTCGTACTACCATCAAATATGCGAAATGATAACAACACAACAGCCGGATATAATTGGGCATTTAGACAAAGTAGTTATGAATACTGCTGGCCACTTCTTTAATGAGGATGAGCCTTGGTATATAAAAGAGGTAGCAAAAACACTGGAAATTATTAAGCAGAACAACTGTATTATAGAAGTTAATACACGTGGACTTTATAAGAAAAAGTGGAAAACAAGCTTCCCCTCTCCCACTCTGCTTCAAATGGCAAACAAACTAAATATTCCTATTATCATTAGCTCAGACGCTCATCATACCTCCGAATTATTAGGTGGATATAATGAGGCTGCAATAATTGCAAAATCCTGTGGTTATACTAAACAGATGATGTTTGATAATGGTAATTGGAAAGAAATAGATATAAACTAAAACTAAATAATTATGAAAAGATTTAATAATATACTAGCATTTGGACTTATGGTCCTATTATTTACGGCTTGTACCAATCGGCCTGAAGAATTAAAAAACATTCCAGAAAATTCTACTTTTATAATGACTTTTTTACCCCAACAGCTACAGGAAAAAAGTGGTGTCTCTAATTTCTCAGAAACAAATATTTATAGTTCTATTATTGAAAATAAGAATAAAGAGGATTTAAGCCAGTTTCTTGAGTTTGATTATATATTTCAGGATATGAACGAAAGTGGTATTAATTTATCACAAAATATGTTTTTATTTATTACTGAGAGCCATAATGGTCATCACGAAAGAATGGGGATAAACTTTGGAATAGAAAGCCAGGAAAAATTTACTAATTCTATAGAAAAGCTGGTAAAAACCCATGGCGATTCAATCGAGATAATTGAAGAAGATAACATAAAATATTTAGTTTCTAATAAGGTGAATGCCAAAGAGGTATTGGCTTGGAATAATACAACAGCTATTGCTTTGGTAAAAACTAAAGGAAGCACAAATATGCAATTAATGAAAACAAAGGCTTTAGACTTGCTAAATCAAAGCCTAAGTAAATCCATTGCTTCTAATAAGGATTTTTTGGATTTCTATGAGAGTCGTAAAGATTTTAATATTTGGCTTAGTTCTAGTTTTATGTTAAATAAAATCCCGAAAGATTATAAGTTAATTGCACAAATGCAGTTGCCATTCAATTTTGATGGTATTAATTACCACTACTTTATGTCATTTGAAGATGGTGAAGCTAGTATAGAGTCTGAGCTTATCTTACCAAAGGAGCTTGAAAATTTCCTTGAAGAGTATGAAATAATAAAGAAAGATTTTGATGAGAAAATGTTACAATATGTGCCTAAAAACAGCCTGGCAAATATTTCTTTTGCTATCAATCCCTATGAGTTTTACAGAATGACTAAAGACTTATATGCAGAGCGCCAAATAGATACCGATGCTGCTGAAGAACTTATTGAAGCAAGTATGGATATAGATATTGAAAAAATTCTTAAGGCTTTCAAGGGCGAGTGCATTATTAATATTCACGATGTAAAATTGATATACAAACCTTCTTGTAAGGGTACTTCAGAAGAAAATGATAGCTTATCACTTTATGATGAAAGTATGATTCTCAGTCCTCAATGGATGTATTCTGTTTTATTAAAACTTGATGATGAAGATGTGTATAATTGGTTATTAAATAAGTTCTCTGATAATAAAGAACAGATGCCTGATAATTACTACAAAATTAATGACAACCCTGATAATGAGTTGTTTATTGCAATGGTGGATAACTACCTGATGCTAACAAACGATCAAGAATTGATTAAGGGCTTTGTTAAAGGAGAGACCCAAAAGAAGTCATTAGCCGATTCGGATATTGGAGAGCACCTGAGAGAATACTCATTATATGCAAAGGTAAATATGGATTATAATACTTACCCCGCAGATATTCAAGTGTATTTTGATTCACTATACTCTACTTCTGACAAAATGGGAATGCGCAATAAACTATCTGAAATACGATATGAACCTAAGGATTCTTATTCTGCAAAATTAATAATGGAATTTAAAGATAAAGAAGAAAATAGTTTGAAGCAACTAATCAATTAAGTGTGGCTATTTATAGTTGATTCAAGTAATATACATAAAAGCGTCAGTTTTGATAAATCAAAACTGACGCTTTTCTTTTACATATATTTATTCCCAAACCAATCGAGCTAAAAAATTAGTTTTTGAATCTAGTGGTCTCTTAAGCTCATGCGAAAAATTATTTGGAGCCACTTCTTGGCTATATAATTTCAATATGTTTTGATACTTTGCTTCCGCTTTAAAAATTATTTCTAATGATTTAAGACTCTGAGAACCATGAAATTCAGGCTTATAATAATCCATTAATAACTGAATGTATTTAGTATTATTCATATGGCCTACCATATCTAAATCGGAGTATTTTACTTTATAGTTTAAGGGGCTATTATCCTCTACGCTTCCTCGCATATTTGAAATACCAACACTAGTAGATAATTGATTCGGATACATTTCTACTGAAAATTTCATGGAATCAACTAATTGTGGACGAAGTGTATTGGTATTAAATAGAATCCAATTAGTTGTTGCTCTAAATAAAACCTTATTCTCTTGATTAACACAGATAAAATCACGACGTGAAATATATTTATTATTACCAACAACCCAAGTCTTTAAAATAATTTCGTCTTCCCACATGGGCAATTTCTCAACCTCTACCCTAATTCCATTGAGTATCCAAACCATACCTTGTTGAATTACTTGCCTATAGCCAAAACCCATAGCGTTAGCATGACTCCCTGCTTCCTCCTGTAGGTATTCTGTTAATGCAACTATACTTAGTCTCTTGCTTTTGTCCACATCAAAGGAGCGCACCTTTATTCTTGACTCCCAAATTCCATTTTCTTCCATATTGTATTATTTTATGCAAAGATAATGCTTTGATTGCATCAACCTATCTCTATTATAAATCCAAAAATAAATTCAAAAGTGTACGCCATTTTAATAAATTTTGCTCTAATAAATGTTAAGCTAGCATAACAATTGCTGATTGCTTGCTATAATTTGTATTTTCGCATTATGAGCCAACACTATATATTACTTGTTGAAAAAATTGAGGTATTTATACGTAAATACTATAAAAATCAATTAATTAAAGGCTTTCTTTTAAGCCTTGCTCTTATTATTAGTTTTTTCCTTCTTTTAGCTGTTTTAGAACATTTCTTACGCTTTAGCACATTGCTACGAGCAATAATGTTTTATACATACCTTGCCTCTGCTGCTTCCATTTTATTCATTTACATTCTTAAACCTACAGCAGGCTTAGTTAGGCTTGGCAAAAGACTTACAAAGACTGAAGCTGCTGAAATAATTGGTAAACATTTTCCTGAAATAAAAGATAAACTGCTTAATACATTACAGTTGCAACAGTCGCTTGAGCAAACTTCCAATGAGGATATTTGGCTATTGGAAGCGGCAATCAATCAAAAGTCTAATGGACTCTCCCCTATTCCTTTTCACTCTGCAATTCAATTTTCAATAAATAAAAAATACTTAAGATACTTTATTCCACCTATAATTATACTTGTTATTCTTTCGTGGTACTCTCCAAAGATAATTTTAGATTCATCTGATAGAATTTACCATTACGATCAGGATTACATTGTGAAAGCACCTTTTCAATTCAATATACAAAACAATGAATTACAATGCCTACAGGGTGAGGACTTTGAGTTAAATGTAGAAATCACTGGAGAAATTATACCTGATGAAGTTTTTATAGTAATCGATAATTATCCATTCAAAATCAAGAAATCATCTTCTATCGAATTTCAGTATTTATTTAAAAACATATTAAATACTAAAACATTTTTCTTCCAGGCAGGAAATCACCAATCTCCCATTTATGAAATTAAGGTACAGCCTTTTCCAAAAATTATATCATTTTCTGCAAATCTAGATTACCCTAATTACCTAGGAAAAAAAGACGAAGTTCTGAAAAATATTGGTGATTTTACCGTTCCTGAAGGAACAAAGATAAGTTGGAATTTCAACACCAAAGATATTAGCTCTTTAATATTGATTCTAGCCGAGAAATCGATGAAGCTAAAGTATAATCAAGAGGTAATAAAAAGCCCGGAATTTAAGCTTTTGCAAAACACTAAATATTCATTAGTTCCTATAAATGATTTTATTATAAAGCCTGATACTTTAAGCTATACCATTGAGGTTATTAAGGATCAGTATCCTGGGATACAAGTGCTCGAATATAGAGATTCTCTAAATGAAAAAAGAATCTACTTTCAAGGCTTAATAAAAGATGATTATGGATTTAAAAAACTTCTTTTTAAATGGAAGCCCGCTGATAATACCGAAGGTATTTACAGTCAAAAACGCATTAAAATTCAACAAGGAGTATTGCAGCAAAAATTCTATTATTTTGTTGATATCGACAGTATGGGTATAGGAGATGGAGAAAGCATAAAATACTATTTCGAAATATGGGATAATGATGCTGTAAATGGAAGTAAAACTTCTAAAACCCTACTCCAAAGTTTACGCAAAGCAAGTAAAACAGAGCTTGATAGCACAAGAAATAAGATTGACTCTGACATTAAAGATCAGATGAAGAAAAGTATAAACGAGGCTAAAGAAATTAATAAGAAAGCTGAAAAACTTAGTAAAAAACTGCTTGAAAAGAAACAAATGGATTGGCAAGATAAGCAGGAGCTGAAGGAGCTAATAAAACAGCATCAAAAAATGCTGAATAATATTGAAAAATTACAAAAAGCTCAAGAATTATCTCAACAAAAAAACAAAGAACTAAGCGAAGAAGACGAACGATTGTTGGAAAAGCAAAAACAGCTTCAAGAATTATTTGATAAACTTATGACTCCTGAAATGAAGAAGATGATGGAGGAGATGCAAAAAATGATGCAGGAGGAAATCAATAAAGAAGAGGCTAAAGAAATGCTTGAAAAAATGCAACTCGACAATAAGGAGCTAGAAAAACAGCTTGATCGGGATTTAGAAATATTTAAGCAAATGGAGTTTGATCAAAAACTTCAAGAAGCTATTAATCAACTGGATAGCTTAAGGTCTGAACAGAAAAAACTTAGCGAAGACCTAGAAAATAAAAATATTAATGAAGATGACGCTGCAAAAAAGCAAGAAGAACTAAATAAAAAGTTTGAAGAATTTGAAAAGAAATTAGAGGATGCAAAAAAGGCCAATGAGGAACTCCAGAAGCCAAATGAGATGGGGGATTTCGAAAAAGAGAAAAAAGAGATTAGTGATAAAATGAAGGAAAGCAGTGAATCCCTTGAAAAGGGCAAAAAGAAATCTGCTTCTAAAATGCAAAATAGCGCTTCCGATTCCATGGAAAAATTATCTGAAAAACTTAAACAAATGCAGTCGGATATGGAAATGCAATCAAATTCAGAAAGCATGGAAGACTTAAGAGATATCCTAGCAAACCTTATTGAAACTTCTTTTAAGCAAGAAATATTAATGAATGAAGTAAAGGGTACTAGCAATACCGATCCTAAATATCCTACTCTAATTAGAAGGCAAAAAGATATTAAATCAGATTTAAAAATGATTGAAGACAGCCTTATTTCTTTAAGTAAAAGACAGGCCGCTATATCACCAATGGTTAATAAGGAAATCAGCCATATTAACTTAAATATGCAACAAACTTTAGAAGCCCTACTAGCTCTTAATACCATAGGTTATACATCTAGAGGTCAGAAAAACTTAGCCATAGGTAAACAACAGCAGATTATGACCTCTGTTAATAATTTGGCATTAATGCTATCAGAAGCATTAGAGCAAATGCAACAACAACAAATGCAATCAAAAGGAAGCAAAGGAAACTGCAAAAAACCTAAGCCGGGTCAAGGAAGCGGAAGCATGAAAAGCATCAGACAAATGCAACAGGCTCTAAATAAGCAAATGAAGAAAATGCAAGAGCAAATGAAAAAGGGCAAAGGCAAACAAAAAGGACCTAAAAAAGGAAATGGACAACAAGGCCCTGGTGGTGAAAAAATGAGTGAAGAAATGGCTAGAATGGCAGCCCAACAAGAAATGATTAGAAGAAAACTACAAACATATCAGGAATCCTTAAAAAAACAAGGAAACGGGGGAAAAGCAGGGGATTTGAATAAGGTAGCTAAAGATATGGAACAGAATGAAACTGAACTTGTTAATAATCTTCTTTTAAGAGAAAGTATTATGCGCCAAGAGGAAATATTAACTCGACTATTAGAGGCTGAAAAGGCTGAAAGAGAACAAAAACAAGAAGAAAGAAGGGAAGCAAAAGAAGGTGTTGATAAAACTAGACTATATCCGCCAGGAATTGAAGAGTTTATTAAGCAACAAAATAAAGAAGTAGAATTGTTAAAAACTATTCCTCCCAATTTGAAACCTTTTTATAAAAACAAAGTAAACATATACTTTGAACAAATAAATAATCACTAAGTTTATATTGCTCATATTGTTTGCTAAAATAAAGTATTTTAGCACAAATTTAATTAATTCAAAATATTATATCTGATAAGGATATGGAAAGAAGTGCTAATATTAAACTAAACTCAGCTGTAATAGAGCTAAACAAAGTCGTCGGATTTGTAGAGAACATTTGTGACGAACATAGTATTTACAATAATTATTTTGGAAATATTGTAACGGCAGTGTCGGAAGCATTTATTAATGCCGTGGAGCATGGCAATAAAAATGATCAAAATAAATCCATAGAATTAAGTTTTGATGTTCAGAATGATGGATTTGCCTTTTGTATAACCGATCAAGGTAATGGCTTTAATTTTGAAAACATTACTGATCCAACAGATATCACTATTGAAGATACAATTTCAGGAAGGGGATTATATTTAATGAATTCTCTAAGCGATGATATAGAATTTCAACATGGTGGTCGTAAAGTTTGTTTGAAATTCTTAATATCTAGTATAAACAAAGAAGTTGCAAATCAACGTATTAATAAATTAAAAAGCTATTTAAATCAGGACGTAAAACAAAAAAAGTTTTTATAAAATGTCTTTAATTAATTTCTATAGCGAAGATATTCAATACCGATTGCGAAATAAGAAACTTATTAATAAATGGTTATTGAGCGCCATAGAATCAGAATCTGGACAAGTAGAAGAAATTAGTTTCATTTTTACCTCCGATAATTTTCTTATCAATCTAAACACAGAGTATCTTAGTCATGATACTTTTACTGATATTATTACTTTTCAATATAATGAAGAAGGAGACAAATTACATAGTGATGTCTTTGTTAGTATCGAGAGAGTTAAAGACAACGCTAAGCTATTTAATCAAAGTATCTTAAATGAACTTCATAGAATGCTAATACACGGTGTACTGCACTTATTAGGCTATGATGACAAAAACAAAACATCCAAACAACTAATGACTACCAAAGAAGATTATTATCTATCTTTGCGCCCTGAAAGGTTGCTGTCTTACTGAGAAAAAGTCTTTATATTGCTGACACTCAGTCGCGTACAGTGTTTATTCCACGTGAAACAATATTTAATTTATGTTTGAAGAGTATGATGTAATTGTTGTAGGCGGAGGCCATGCTGGAAGCGAAGCTGCTGCTGCTGCTGCTAATTTAGGAGCAAAAACATTGTTGATAACAATGGACAGACATAATGTTGCCCAAATGTCGTGCAATCCAGCAATGGGAGGAATCGCAAAAGGACAAATTGTACGTGAGATTGATGCTTTAGGTGGTCTGTCAGGAATTATTACCGACAGAACCATGATACAATTTCGTATGCTAAATAAAAGCAAGGGTCCAGCAATGTGGAGTCCAAGAGCACAAAGTGATAGAGATTTATTTACATTAGCATGGTTGGAAGAGCTGGAGAAAATAGAAAAATTAGATTTCTGGGAAGATGTAGTAAATGGATTAGTTACCGAAAATAATAAAATTGTTGGTGTAAAAACACAGCTCGGAATTACTATAAAAGCTAAAACAGTTATTCTTACCAATGGAACTTTCCTAAATGGTAAAATTCATATTGGAGAAAAAAGTTTTGCTGGTGGTAGAATAGGGGAGAAGGAGTCGAAAGGAATAACTGAAGACTTAGTAAAATTAGGTTTTGAAGCTGATAGAATGAAAACAGGCACCCCTGTAAGAGTTGATGGTAGAAGCCTAGATTTTTCTAAAATGATAGAACAAAAGGGAGATGAAATTCCTGGTAAATTTTCCTATACAAATACAAAACCACTTAAAAAACAACGCAGCTGCTATCTAGCATATACATCTGATGAAGTACATGATATTCTTCGAACAGGCTTTGAATTTTCACCAATGTTTGTAGGTAGGATAAAAGGTGTCGGACCAAGATACTGCCCGAGCATTGAGGATAAAATTGAACGATTTTCTGACAAAAATAAACATCAACTTTTTATTGAACCTGAAGGATGGAGAACAAATGAAATTTATGTTAATGGTTTTTCGTCAAGCCTACCTGAAGATATACAATTAAAAGCTTTGAGAAAGATTAAAGGTTTTGAAAAAGCTAAAATTTATCGACCTGGTTACGCAATTGAATATGATTACTTTCCACCAACACAACTAAATTATACCTTAGAAACTAAGAAAATTGAAAACCTGTATTTTGCAGGCCAGATAAATGGCACCACAGGTTATGAAGAAGCTGCGGCACAAGGATTAATGGCTGGGATAAATGCTGTTCAAAAAATAAATAATAAAGAAGCATTTATACTAAAAAGATCTGAGGCATATATTGGAGTTTTGATTGATGATCTAATTACAAAGGGAACAGATGAACCATATAGAATGTTTACTTCTAGAGCAGAATACAGAACTCTATTGCGACAAGATAATGCTGATATAAGACTCACTATTAAATCTAATGAAATAGGTTTGGCTGATGACAACAGGGCTATTAATGTTAGACATAAAATTAAAGAAATCGCTCGGCTTACTAATTTTATTAATAATTACGGAATCAAGCCTGAAATTATTAAAAATTACCTGATAAGTGTAAACTCTCCACCACTAAAACACCAAGTGAAATTGTCTTCTGTTTTACTTAGACCACAAGTTAAAATAGAAGCTTTGGTTGAGCATATTCCAGACTTTAAAATTGAGGTAGATAAAATAGAATTTCTTAAAGAAGAAATATTGGAAGAAGTAGGAATCATGTCGAAATATGAAAACTATATTAGCAAAGAGCAAGATCTTGCTAATAAAATTTCAAAATATGAAAATGTTTTCTTAAAAGATCATATTGATTATTTAGCTATTGAAGCAATAAGTTATGAGGCTCGAGAAAAACTAAATAAAATTAAACCAAGCAGTATTGGACAGGCAAGTAGGATTAGCGGTGTTAGTCCAGCAGATATTTCTGTTTTGCTAATATATATTGGAAAGTAAAAATAGTTTCACGTGAAACTTAATTTTACAAATAATAAATGAAAACAAGCTGTTTTAAGCCAATTTAAGCATTTGATATAGTATTATGGTAATGTAATATTAAAAGTTAACGAAGTTGCATTAGAGTAGTCGGCTGTATTAGCCTGATTTATAGCGTATTATGTAATAAACAGTTCTGCAGATAAACCATCAGCTAAAATCTTACCATTTCTAGTTAATTTTATACAATTGTCAGTAATAATTGTATTTTCTTTAAATCTTGTAATATTTATTCTTGCTTTAAAATAGTTTGAAATATAGGATCCAAATCTTTTTTCAACTTCACTAATATTAATTCCCCATGAAGTTCGAAGTCCTAACATTACAAATTCATTATATCGATCTTCCAAACTCAATTCTTCAAAATCAAAAAACATATTTCCATTTTTTATGCTTTCAATATACTTTTTAATTGAAGATGCATTCCATTGTCGCGAAACTAAATTATACGAATGTGATGATGGACCAATTCCTAAATAAGATTTACTTTTCCAATAATTACTATTATGCTTACTAATCATTCCGTCCAAAGCATAATTTGAAATTTCATAGTGATCATACTTTCTATCGCTAATTTTATCCATTAGTATTTTAAAATGATCTATTCCCAATTTTTCATCCACATTAGGATATTTGTTTTTCTTTATCAAATGATGCAAAGCTGTATTTGGTTCTACAGTCAAAAAATAAGAAGAGAGGTGTGGAATATCCATGTTTAGAAATATATCTATTTCCTTTTTCCATAATTCATTATTCAAACCTGGTATTCCAAAAATCAAATCAATACTTAGATTATCAAAACCGTATTTCTTAGATAATTCCACTGATTTAATAGCATCTTTACTGTTATGTATTCGATTCAATTTTTCTAATAGTCCATCATCAAAAGACTGTATTCCAATACTTAATCTATTAACACCTTGGTCTTTAAGTAATTTCAATTTATCAATAGATATATCATCAGGATTGGCTTCTAAAGTAATTTCACAATCGGAAGATAAAATAAAGTGTTCATTAATTTTACTAAAAATAGAGCTGAGTTCAATTTCTGTAAGCAGGGAAGGGGTTCCACCACCAAAATATATACTATCAATAATGTTTGAGTCTAAATAATCATGTCTTAGGCTTATTTCATCTACAATTGAATTAATAAGCTCAGGTCTCTCCTTTTGACTTACTGTAGAGAAAAAATTACAATAATGACATTTCTTTTTACAAAAAGGAATGTGAATATAAATGGAAGCCATTATTCTTCTAGATCTGTTAATTCGAGTTCTGGTTCTATTCTAATAGCATTATACTCTTTTTCTATACCATCTTTATACTTTACTTTTAAAATAAGCTTACCTTCTATATCGTAATACTTCCAATCACCTTCTTTTAGGCTCATTAAATACTTACCGGTTTTCATTTTATTACCATTTCTATAATACCATGTGTGCAAACCATCTTCGCTACCATCAATAAATATTCCTTCAAAATAAAGAGTATCTGCCGTATAATAGTATTTCCAAATACCATCTTTAACATTTTCAAGATATGCGCCTATTTCTATATAATTATTAACAGTTATTACCCAATTTCCCTCTCTAATGCTGTTTACGTATTCGCCCTGCATTATAACACCTCCATCTTTATTATATTCAACAAATTCGCCTTCTCTTTCGCCTTCAAAATAAAGTTCTACTATACGTGGATTTCCATCCATATAAAACCATTGCCATTCTCCTGAATAAAATCCATCCTTATCAAAAGCACCTGTTTGTTCAATTTTTCCATTTTCGTAATAAAACTTCCATAAACCTATACGTTTATTATCAACATATTTACCTTCACTTAATATTCTACCATTATCATAAAACAGTTTCCAATTTCCTTGCTTTCTGCCAGCAGCATCAAACAAACCATGACCAACAACTACTCCTTTATGCATAATATAACCATCTGTTATTTTTCCTTCTGGTGAATATTCCTTTCTTACACCATCAGCTTTTCCATCAAGATAGCTACCAATTACTTTTATGGTTCCGTCTGAATAGTAATCTGTTTTTATTTCATAAACAGCAAGCTCTTCAGGTTCAAATTCTATTATTCCATTTCTATATTTTTGAATACTATCTAAACTACCATTTTTATCATAATATTTAAAATATCCATCTTTTATTCCATTTCTATAAGTTCCTGCAGTTTTTGTAGTACCGTTTTCGTAAAATTCCTTCCATAATCCTTGCCTATTTCCTCTACTATTATATCCGTTGAAATATTCACGTTTACGTATAAATCCATTGGTATATAATGTTTTACTAACAAGTCGTCCATCTTTAGCATACTGATATGACCAACCATCTTCTAAACCATTTTTAAAATAGACATTAAGCTTAAGTTTACCATCAGCATATAAAATTTTATTCCAATTATTTTTTACATCATTTTCAAAACTATCTACTAATATTTTATCAGGTAAAACAGTTGTTCTAATACCGTTTTTCTTACCTTCTCTATAAGTAACACTAAGAACTAATTGACCTTTATTATCATAAAATTTCCATAAACTATCAAGTAAAAAATCTTTTCTATTTCCTTCAGATTTTAATATTCCTTCCTTATTATACGTTTTCCAATAACCATCAGGCTCACCATTACGCATTGTGCCTTCACTTGCTATTTTTCCGTTTGGAAAATGAAATTCTTGATGTCCATTTTGTACAATACTATCTTGGGATTTAGCATTATACAAAAAGCTTATAAATAATATAATAATCAATATTCTCATTATTAAATAATTTTATGTTTTCTTGAAATTTCTAACATTCTATTAATAGGAATCAATGATTTACTTATAACATCTTCCGTTAAAGTTATTTCATTGGTTTCGTTTAATAGGCAATCATAAATTTTTTGCATAGTAATTAATTTCATATATGGACAATCATTACAAGAACATGTCTCATCAGATGGAACAATAATAAACTTTTTATTTGGAGATTGCTTTTGCATTTGATGAAGAATACCGGATTCAGTAGCTACAATAAAGTTTTGATTATCACTGTTTGCTGTAAAGTTCAAAATTCCAGAAGTAGATCCCACATAATCTGCAAGTTCTAAAACAGCAGGAGCACATTCTGGATGTGCAACTAATTTAGCTTCAGGATTTTGTATTTTCATTTCTACTATTTTCTCAGCTTCTAAAATATCGTGTACTTCACAAGTTCCATTCCACAATACCATATTTCGCCCAGTAATTTTATTTATATAATCACCAAGATTTTTATCAGGACCAAAAATTATTTTCTGCTCTTTATCATAAGATTCTACAATTTGCACAGCATTTGAGGAAGTACAAACTATGTCAGTCATGGTTTTTAAGGCTGCAGTGCAATTGATATACGAAATCACCTTATGTCCAGGATGCTCATCCAAAAAATCTTTAAATTTATCGGCTGGAGCGGATTCTGCCAATGAACATCCAGCTTCTAAATCGGGCAGCAGAACTTTTGAATTTGGATTTAAAGCTTTTGCTGTTTCAGCCATAAAATGAACACCAGCAAATACAATTATATCAGCATCAGTCTTTTCAGCCTGTTGAGCTAATGCTAAACTATCGCCAACAAAATCTGCCATATCCTGAATATCAGATGTTTGATAAAAATGTGCCAAAATAATTGCATTTTTTTTCTTCTTTAACTCCGCAATTTTTTTAACTAAAAGCATATTATCCATGTCTAATTTGTTTAAATTTGTTGCTGCAAAGATAGATAATTCAAATTATTTATTCTCCTTGTATTTAAAGTTTTTGAACATTCTATATTATAATTATTATATATATTCTTTTAAAGAAAGATATGTTAATATAATAAAAGACTGTTAATATGTTTGTAATTAATGATAGCATAACGTAACTATTGAGTTATTCATATTTAATTAACATATTATAAATGAATAAATTTTTTGAAATATAAATAGTTACAAGGCTTATTAACATTTATTGAGAAAGCATGTTTTTAATAAATAAATTTTTATAAACAACAATTTAGTAGTTAATAAACCCTGTACAAATTGTGAACTATTATGAAAACTACCACTTGATTTTTTGAAATATTTTACTGGGTAAACAATTAGAAAATTAAATTAACAATAACTTATTTTATTCACATAGTTTATGAGCACAATTGTTTATAAGAGTTTAAAATACTATTAAACAATTAAATAAATAAATTGAATAGTAAAATACAAAGTGATTAATTATATGATTAATAAAGTATTAGATATATAATAGAAAATCGAAATTATTTTTGTTACTTTGTACTTATTAACAATTGATTTAATAGTGTATGTTTGACAAGAATAAAACCATTGTAATAGGCTGTGACCATGCTGGTTATGCTTTAAAGGAGTATTTAAAAGAGAAACTAATAAAGGAAGGATTTAAGTTTAAAGATTTTGGAACTTACTCTGAGGATAGTGTAGATTATCCAGATTTTATTCATCCATTAGCTGAAAGCATAGAAAATGGTGAATACGAATTAGGTATTATTATGTGTGGAAGTGGAAATGGAGTTAGTATTACTGCAAATAAGCATTCAAAAGTACGAGCAGCAATGGCTTGGAATACTGAATTGGCAGCCTTAGGTCGCCAGCATAATGATGCTAATGTATTGGGTCTTTCAGCAAGATTTATTGCAAGAGAATATGCTTTGGAAATTGCACAAGCATTCTTAAATGCAGATTTTGAAGGTGGCCGTCATCAGAAGCGCGTAGATAAAATTTAATAATCAAATTAAACAATAATATCATGTATTCAAATTATCAAGATTTTTTACAGAAGGAAATAACAGACATAAAAGATGCTGGTTTATACAAAAATGAGCGCATAATAGTAGCACCTCAGCAGGCAGAAATTAAACTAGAGGATGGATCTAAGGTTTTAAATTTTTGTATGAATAATTATTTGGGATTATCAAATAATGAGGAATTAAAAAATGCAGCAAAAAAAGCTATGGATACTCATGGCTATGGAATGTCATCAGTTCGATTTATATGTGGAACACAAGATTTGCATAAAGAATTAGAGAAAAAAATTGCTAATTTCTTTGGTACAGAAGACACCATATTATATGCCGCTGCTTTTGATGCTAATGGTGGAGTTTTTGAACCTTTATTAGGACCTGAAGATGCAATTATTTCCGATTCATTAAATCATGCTTCAATAATTGATGGAGTTAGATTATGTAAAGCTCAGCGCTATCGTTATGATAATGCAAATATGGAAGACTTGGAGAAGCAACTTAAACTAGCTCAAGCTCAACGTTTCCGTTTAATTGTAACAGATGGAGTATTTAGCATGGATGGAAATGTAGCTCCGATGGACAAAATATTAGTTTTAGCCGAAAAATATAATGCTATGATAATGATTGATGAAAGTCATTCTGCAGGTGTTGTAGGTAAAACAGGTAGAGGAGTTACTGAGTTATTTGAAATGAAAGGTAAAGCTGAAATCATTACAGGAACATTAGGCAAAGCATTTGGTGGAGCTATTGGTGGTTTTACCACTGGTAAAAAGGAAATTATTGAAATGTTACGTCAACGTTCACGTCCGTATTTGTTTTCAAATTCTATTCCTCCTATGGTAGCAGCAGCAGGTATTAGCATGTTTGATATGGTTGATAAAACCAATACTCTACAAGATAAACTGCATAGCAATACTGATTATTTTATGGAGAAAATGTTATCAGCAGGTTTTGATATCAAACCAACAAAATCAGCAATATGTGCAGTTATGTTATATGATGCTAAATTAGCTCAAGATTTTGCCACAAAATTATTAGATGAAGGAATTTATGTAATAGGTTTCTTTTTCCCTGTTGTTCCAAAAGGTCAAGCACGGATTCGTGTTCAGCTTTCCGCAGCTCATGAAGTAGCTCACTTAGATAAATGTATAACTGGATTTACTAAAGTTGGTAAAAAATTAGGAGTTATTAAATAAAACATAGAATTATTTTCTTAGAATATTTTAATGAAAAAAGAGGCTAATAATGGTCTCTTTTTCTTTTTTATGCACTTTTTTTACTAGTATTATTAAAAAGTAAAATTCATTCCAAAGTTTAAAGAAGCCATAGCACTCATCCTTTGAAAATCAGTTATTGTACCAACTTCTGCAGAAAAAGTTAAAGCAAATAATGGTGAAATTTGAATTTGAACTCCTAGCTTAGGACCAAAGTACATTATTAAATATGGATCTGGATCAAATAATTGTCCAAAATTAACAAACGGACCAACAAAAAACCATCGACCCCTACCTGCAGGATAATATTTGAAAGCAGCACCAACAGTATATCCGTAGAAACCTATTGCATCAGTATAAATAGCTAAAGGAAAATTAAATCCAAAAAGACCATCCTTATATAATCGTTCATAGTATAATGAAGAAGCGCTTAGGGGCACACCTAATGATAAAATATCAGAACCAAATCTTTTAGTTCTATCAAAGGGGTTTGTTTTTGTGCTTTTTGTTGGATCAAACGTATGAACAATTCCATTTTCATATATTATTTTATCCACATATTTGATGGGCATCTTTATTAATTTACCCTCTTGATTATTATAAAATTTATAATCAATCATTGAATCAGATATCCCTAATATTTTAACAATTAGAGATTTACCATTTGTTAAAACAAGCGTATCTTGAGATTTAGCTGAAATAAGCGAGAAAAGAAACAGTATTAATAATAAATTTTTTTTCATATATTTAAAAATTATTATTCCCATAATTATATAAAACACATTTATATAAAATCATAAAATATTATGACTACAAATATCGTATTAAAAAAGGAATAATTAAAAGATAATTTTGCTAGGCTCATAAAAATTTAAATATAAGCAATATATGTTATGTCTGTTAAACTTTTTAGAGAGATTAAGGTAATTTAATACTTAAATAAAATCTACCAATTGTAAGATTTTTTATTATACATTTGTAGCCCAAATAAAGAGCCTAATAAGCCTTGTTTTACATTTAATAAATTACTCTATAACAATAAGTTATTATTTATGGAAAGAAAAGGAACCGGAAAAGTTTCCCAGGTAATTGGACCTGTAATTGACGTTTATTTTGAGAATGATGCAGATCTTCCAAATATTTA
>JAOZKO010000322.1 GCA_029935325.1 Bacteroidales bacterium | reverse complement strand
CGTATTCGTAAGCGCTATGGTAAGACTATTATTCGGCGTGCGGTGGGGGTTTAGTGAGATTGCTTGTGATTTTAGTCTCGGTCTGTCTCAAAGACACACCGAGACTTTTGCACAATAGCTTAATATCCAAAACATGTTGATTCTCTATATATCTTATTTAGATAAAGTATAAATTAGTCTCATTTTCAAATAATTGTTGGTCATTTTTTTTTTGATTATATTTGGCTTCGAGTTTTGCACGCTCATTTCTTGCTCACATAAAAAAGAAATAGTGCTGATGGAAAAGTAGGGAATGATTTTCAATTTTATTAGAGTAGATTTATTCAAAAGGGATTATCTTTTTGCAAGTATTATTGTATTTTGAATAAAAAAGTGGCTTTCGAGAAGAAGCCCAACCCAAACGCTTAAATTTATGTTACACCAAAACCCGAAAGCCGCTGCAAATATACAAACAAATTGAAGAGCTAAGAGATAATAATTCTTAAAATCTTTCGTAGTATGTGGAGTATGCCAGCTACGTTAAGAAAGCATACGGGCCAAGCCAAGATGGCCCTTATAATAGTTTTGCTGATTGGATAGATTGCCTAGTTTATGAAACTGCATTAGTGGTGTATGGGCAGCAAAAATTACAATTATGAGAATTTATAAAAATATAACTTCATTACAAGCAATACTTAAAGCAGCATTGCTTTGGATATTTATTATGTTTATTATTTCAAATACGAATATTGTTTATGCTCAAACGCCTATCTGCAACTTGAACTTTCCCAAGGAAGATACATGGGTTGATCAAACGTTTGATCAGGGTTCCCCTACACTTATCTGGACTGGTGTTGATATAGAAGTTGCTGGTACAATAATAATTACTGATGGAGTACACCTAGAATTATCGACTTGCAATGTGCATATGGCACCTGGTGCAAAGATTATTATAGAAGGTAGTGCTACGTTATTCCTTGAAGGCAATAACTTATTTGCTTGTGACCAGGAAATGTGGGATGGGATTTATATTGAGGAGGAATCATTCCTCGAAGCCTATGGAAATAATATTTATGATGCCCTTGTTGCTATCAATTCAAACAGGGGAGGTACATATACTGCATTTGAAAATTTATTTGATAAATGCTATATAGCTTTACAAGTTCAAGACTTCAATGGTGATCATCAGGGATTATTTCACACAAATACAATTGAATGTAGTCAAACACTTTTATATCCACATGTCAATGATAAGACCTATATGGGAATAAGTATTGAAAATGTTGTAGCAGCAACACCTGGTTATCAATTAATAATTGGTGGAACTCAAGCTTCAGAAGCAAACTTTTTTAGTGATATTGAAACGCTAGCAATTGAAATTATAAATAGTGATGTTGAAGTTATTTACGCTGATATTGATTGTAACAATGGTAAAGGAATTCATTTTATGGGAGGAACTTCCACTTCTGATTTAAGAGATATTGATTTCGAAAATGTAAATTTCCATCAAAGTATAAGCACAGCCGTACCTTACGCATTATGGGGAATAAACAATTTCAATACTGAAATTAGATATTGTAGTATAATTGTTAATACATCTAACTATAATGTACTTCTAAATAATTCCTATGGAGATATTGACATTAATAATAGTTCATTTTCAGCCCTTAGTTTTGGAGCACCTGTATTAGTTTCTCAACAACTAAATTCATGTATTATTTCTAATAATTATTTCCATAACAGTGGCTCAGGATTATCATTGGGAATTAAGTTTACTTCAGATGTTGATATTGCTTCTTCAAATTCTTTTCTAAACTATTCAGATGGTACATCAATAGAAATTAGTAATTCTGATGACATTGATGTGAATAATAACACATTCACCAACTCTCTAATTGGAGGAAATAGTATACAAGTAAAAGAGAGCTCTGAAGTATTTATTGATAATAATAATATGACCTCAAGCACCAATTCAACAGGGACTATTGTTGATATAGATGGTTACTCCCATGATATTGAAATCACAAACAATATCATTACTAAAGGACAAGTTGGTGTACATTCATTTGGTTTCAGTGATATGATAACAATTTATAATAATAAATTTGAAAACCAAGAATTCAGTATTCATTTATGCCATTCAAGTAATATAAACATAAATGGAAATGATCTTGATATTACTAATGGGACATTGATGTATCTATCACATATTAATAATTATTCTATTTATGGCAATGATATAGACGTAAGTGGAGCTATTGGGGGATTTAGAATTGGAATCTCCATTAACTATGCAGATGGAAATAACTCTATTAGTTATAACAATATTGACATTCATGGATATAGTTCTTCTGTTCCAAATGCCTATGTAGGTATCTTTCAAACAAACAGTCCAAATTCAGATATTCTACATAATAATATTGACAATGCTGGATATGCAATATTTTTATTAAATGATAATAATAATGGCAAAGTAGGTTGTAATGAAATGGTCGGGACGTATCATGGAATAGAATTAGCAAGTGCCATTTGGGGAGAACCTACAACTACTGACCCTCCTATTTTTCGTATAGGACAACCTAATAACCCTTATGATAACTATTGGAATAATATTGGTTTAAATAGTGCTAAAGTATATGGGAGCATTAGTACCTATAACCATGAGTTTTATTTTAAAGACCCTCCTAATAATAGTAATTATTCTTTATGGGGTGGAGAATATACTGTTTCTACTTTTCCCAATACTATATCTTTTACAACTATAAATACAAATGCAGGCAACTTCTGTGGTTCTCCACCACCACCAGTAATTCCATTGTCGTCACAAAGTATAAGTAGCCAAGACGATTATCGACAAATGCTAATAGGTTTTGCTATTGATAGCACAGCCACCATGAGTTTGGGTTCATCCTTTTCATCGAGCAACCCACAAGGCATTTACTCTGATTTAGTTCGTTATTATTGCGTACAAAATGCTTACAACAAACTGAAAGAAAACAGCTCTTTGGCAATTTTAGGGATAACTTCGGATGCTAAATATGCTGGTTTTGAACAAAGTATTGATGCGAGCAATATTGGAACTATTTATAGTGTGGATAATGCACTCTCTCAACAATCATTTACCTTAGCAAAGAGTTTATTGCAAAGTTATAATCCTAATAGTTTGGCAGAAATTAATACTTTTGGAGCCTATGGAAAACTAATTCAATATATAGAAACGGATAGCCTAAGTAGTTCCGACTCTGCTTTTCTGAATAGTATTGCTCAACAGAATCCCGCAGTGGGTGGTCAGGGTATTTATATTGCTCGTAATCTTTTACAT
>JAOZKO010000321.1 GCA_029935325.1 Bacteroidales bacterium | reverse complement strand
TCAACACCATCTAAATTACCAGAAGTCATTATCAATAAATTCTTATTGCTATAATCAATATTAAGCAAATAGTTTTGTAAAGCTTCAGATTCTGTAAAAACCAATAAATCCTTTCTTGCAAAGCCTTGCTTCACTTGTTCTTTGCTTATGGGTTCTAGTTTTTTGTGAGCAATTGTATGTGGATTAAAATACACAATTGCCTGATCTGCACTATCCATTGCTCCAGCATAATGTGCTAGAAATTCGGCACTAAGAGAACTAAATGTATGCAATTCCATACAAGCAATCAATTCTTTATTCTTAAATTGCTTCTTTACAGCAGCAGTTGTTGCCTTAAGCTTTGAAGGGCTATGAGCAAAATCTTTATAAACTCTTGTATTACTATTCTCGGCAATAAGTTCTAATCGATTTGATGCTCCATTAAACGAACTAATGGCATTATAAAAATCTACTTTATGAATTCCTATTTGCTCACATGCTAAAAGAGCAGCATTAATATTCATAAGGTTATGATTACCAAATACTTTTAATGGTATATCAAGTTTACCATCGATAATATGTGTAATGCCATTTTCATCAATTATATGTTCTGGTATTCCATATCCTATTTTTGATAATTTGGGAGCACATGACTTAGCTAATTTTTCTAATTCGGCATCTTCATTACAATATGCTAAAGCTCCATTTGTGTTTATTAACTCCACAAAAATGCGGAATTGATCAACATAATTCTCAAATGTAGGGAATACATTAATATGATCCCATGCTATACCGCTAAGAATGGCTATGTCAGGCATATATAGGTGAAACTTTGGTCGCCTATCAATAGGGGAAGTGAGGTATTCGTCACCTTCTATCAACATATATTTAGCGGTATCAGTTAGTTTTACCATTACTTCAAAACCATCAAGCTTAGCACCAACCATATAATCAGTATCAATATTAAGCTCCTGCATAACATGCAATATCATTGCTGTTATTGATGTTTTGCCATGACTGCCTCCAATTACAATTCTCTTTTTATTTTTTGACTGCTCATAAAGATATTCAGGATAAGAATATATCTTTATACCCATTTCCTGAGCTTTCAATAGTTCAGGATTATCCTCACGGGCATGCATTCCCAGAATAATACCATCAATATCTTTAGTTATATTATCAGCATCCCAACCCATTTTTTCAGGTAAAAGATTATATTTCTGTAGTCGTCCTTTTGATGGCTCAAATATCTCATCATCAGAACCACTAATACTGTATCCTTTAAGGTGCAAGGCTATTGCAAGGTTATGCATGGCACTTCCTCCGATGGCAATAAAATGTAATTTTTCCATTTGAATAAATTATTTATGATTAGGCTAAATTATCAAAAAGATTTATTAGAATATTATTGGTAGATCATAGTTTTCACTAATTAATTGTTGATATTTGATTAGTGTTAATAAAAGATAAGAAGAGCTGAACCTATTAATAAATTCATAGAATTGTTAATAAGTCATGATGCTCAGGTATGTTCAATAAATTACCTTTGATTTTCTTATAATCATGAAAATTTCGACTAAACAAATATTAAATAAGTTACTTAAATCTAAGCATTATATAATACTACTTATATTGCTTATGGTTAGTGGTATGTCTATTTCTCAAACGCTAACAAAAGGTCAAAAACCAGACCCTCTATTTGCAAAATATTGTTTAAAATACCATAATTATTTTGATGGTTTACATGAGTTTAAGGCTTTGTTGAAATCAAAGCCTGACAATGATTATTACCGTTGGGGTGTTGGTTATTGTCATTTGCATTTGAATAAAGATAAGTCAGCGGCCATTCCATATTTCATTCAAGTATTATCACGTAAGGGTGCTAATCAGGAGATATGGTACGATTTGGCAGAGGCATATTTAGTAACAAGTCAGTTTGATAAGGCAGAGGAAGCATTACATAAATATATTGCTGCAGAAGTTGACGATGAGCACCAGATTACTGCTGAGCGAATGCTTGAGATGATAGCGAATGCTCGAATTGCTACAAAAAAACCTGTAAATGTTGAGGTAATTAACCTTGGACCTATTATTAATACAGAGTATCCTGAATTCAATCCTTATGTAAATTCTAATGAAAAATTTATAGTCTTTAGTGCACAACACCCTGCAAATTCAGGGAAGTATAGGCATGAAGATGGTTATTTTGCTTCTGATGTTTATTATTCGAATTTTAAATTTGGTAGATGGAGAAAAAAGAAACGTTTTTCTTCAATGATTAATTCAACAAAAATTGAACATAATGGTTACCTTTCCAGTAATGCAGCCTATTTGTATATTTACAAAGAGGACCTAAGAGGAAAATTAATCAATCATTATATTTATAATAAAAGGGGACGAAGCTTTGGTTATCCTAAAGAAGTGCTGATTGATGGAGTTGATATGTCTATGGTAATAACTTTAATGTTTAGCCCTGATAGAAAGTGGATTATACTAGCAGCACCAACAGAGGAAAGTGGAAGAGACGATATTGATTTGTTTTATTCCAAATATAATATTGAAGGTTATTGGATGAAACCTATTGCTTTTGATTCTACAATAAATACAATTTATGACGATTCACATCCATATTTTTCTCCAGACAAAAAGAAATTCTATTTTGCATCCAAAGGGCATAATAGTATGGGGGGATATGATTTGTTTCAGTGTGATTTGGAAATGGATAGCCTATATCTGAGTTCACCCAAAAACCTTGGTTACCCTATAAATACAACTATGGATGACAAAACTATTAGTTTTAACCTAAGCGGAAGGTATGCTTATATTTCAAGCTTAAGAGAAGGTGGTATTGGCGATCTTGATATTTATAGAGTTGTATTAAAAGATAAAAGACCAAATTATAGTTATGTGCATGGTGGTATTTATAATCAGGATTCTACTGATTTTGTTAGTGTTATAAATTCTATGAATGCACATATTGACACTCTAAATTTTCCTATTAATCGTGAATATAAGCGAATACTATTAAAAGAAAAAGATAGTTTAAAAGCAAAGCAATATTTAGCTGACAATAAAATTTCCTACGAAAAGCTAGATGTAAAAATTAGTGCTGTGGATATAAATAGCAATAAAATTGCTGGAAAATTTATAGTACAAGAAAATACTGGAAAATTTGTAATAATATTACCACCAGGAGAATACCGATTAATGTTCTCAAGAAATGGTTTCAATGATAGATATGTCAGTAAGCTTAAAATAGAAGATTATGATCTCAGAAATAGAGATATTGAACTTCATGTGCTGTTACGGCAAAAATAGAATCATTAAT
>JAOZKO010000076.1 GCA_029935325.1 Bacteroidales bacterium | reverse complement strand
ACTTTAAAAATGTATTTCTTTAGCTAAACTTGGGAAATTAAGATATTGTACTGGAATACATGTAGTTAAGCTTAAATATTAAGCAATAATAAAATAGAGAATAATCTTGCGTAATAGGAAAATTTTAATTTATTTTGCACTCCGTTTTTGGAAATTAATTATTAAAGATTAGAAAGATGTCTAAAATTTGTGAAATAACAGGAAAGAAGGTAATAGCAGGTAATAATGTGTCACACTCAAAAGCACGCACAAAAAGACGTTTTTACCCAAATCTACAAACAAAGAAATTTTATATTCCTGAAGAGGATAAATATATAACTTTAAAAGTTTCAGCTGCTGGTATCCGTAATATCAATAAAAATGGAATTTCAGCATGTTTAAAAGAAGCTAAAGAAAAAGGATATATGAAGTAGATAATACCTCAACTATTTAAGAAACCGATATTTTAATAGAGTATCGGTTTTTTTATTTAGTGCCTGCACGAAAACTATCAAATTTTACGAAACGATAGATTTTGGATGAGATTTAAATTTTTTGAAGCGAAGTGATGCTTATGCATCAGTGTTCCGACAGATGTACGGAATGAGAAAGATTTAAATATCGCCTCCCGATATATCAGGACTAATTTTTCAGAGTTTTTTTTGCTGACACTATTTATGTACATTTGCATTTCAAATAATGAGCATTAAACATTAAGTCTATGAACTCTCAAAAGATATTCTTCTCAGCAATTATACTTGCTTTATTAATGAGCCTAAGTTTCTCGTGTCAGAAAAGCCAGATGGATAAAGACCGTGAAATTATAGAACAATATATTGCAGACAATAATTTAGATGCTGTAGAATACGATGTTTCGGGGTTGTTTTATGTTATCGAAAAGATTGGAGGAACTTCACACCCTAGCCCTTATGCTGATGTTACTGTTAATTATGACGGTCACCTTATTGATGGAACACGTTTTGACCAAGCTGATACAATTAAGCTAAACTTAGGGCAAGTTATTACTGGTTGGCGATACGGTATTCCGTTGATTGGCGAAGGAGGTAGTATTAAACTATTAATTCCTTCAGCAATGGGTTATGGAACTCAAAAAGTAGGCAGTATTCCTGAAAATTCTGTTTTGATATTTGATGTGGATTTGATTTTATTTAATTAGTCTTTGCAAGAAAGCACAAACTATACGGAATTTTCTTGCAGACACTAATTAATGCTTATTATAATTGTATCTAATCAGCTCATTAAACTCCATCACCTCACTTTGTTATAATTTATAGGGCATGTAATCTGCATTAAAGATGCAAATAATGAATATGTTTTGTCATTATTTTTGCTAAAAAAAAGCAAAAATACCGCCAAAACCTCAAAAGTCTGTATTCATAACCATGGATTACATCCATGGTTATTCATGTTTGATCCTTTCAGGATCAGCAATGTACAAAATATATTATAGTTTCAATTGAAAAATAAATGATACTGAATAGATACATTATATTTACTATTAATCAGCCAGAAAAAATAAAAGAGGTATTGCTTTTAAAGCCGGATTATATACAAAGCTCAAATATAGACTACTTTCAATAGCTTACTACCAACGGACAATGACTAGCTAAGGCGATTCGCAAAATATAATATATATTAGTATTTGCTAATATGAATAGAATCAAACTGAGAAATTCATAGATTTGCCCCCCCATTTAGTAGTCTACTGAATTTTAAAATATTAATAATTAACCTATCACCATTCTGATTTTATCGGAAAAATAATTTTTAATCATATGAAGAAGAATATCAAGATTACCCTTTCAGTTTTAAGTATTAGCTTAGTATTAGTTATCAGTATTATTGGATTTTCAAGTTTTAAGAGTAATACCAACAATCAATTTGAAGATTTTAGCAATTATACTATAGAGGAGAGTTTAGAATCAGGCAAATGTGGTTCTGGAAACTGTAATGGCGCCTCAACTAAGCAGTGCGGATCAAGTTGTAGCAAGACCAAGTCAACAACAAAAAGCAACGAAAGTGCTAAGAAAAAGAAGACTAAAAAAAAGAAGGAAACTAAAAAGAAGAAAAAAAGTGAATCAAGTTCATCAGGAGGACAAGGATAAACAATTGTCTCCATTAAATTAATTAAGTCTTTTTGAATATATTAGAACAGCGATGTAATATGCTGCTGTGCTGTCTATTTGCAAGATTAAGCATATAGTCAACTAGCCAAAAATACGGAATTACGTATTAAAATAATAATAAAATAATAAGGGTTTGTAATTCAAATAAATATTGTACTTTTGCAGCCCTAAATTTTAGTATTTATAAACTAATAACAGAGAATAAGATGTATGCAGTCGTAGAGATCGCCGGTCAACAGTTCAAAGTGGAGAAAGATCAACAGATTTTTGTTCACCGCTTGGAGGGCGAAGAAGGCGCAAACCTTGACTTCGATAAAGTTCTTCTAATAGAGGACGGTAAGAAGATAAAGGTTGGAACACCGCTTGTTGCAGGTGCAAAAGTTTCCGCAAAAATCATATCACACCTTAAGGGTGACAAAGTGATTGTTTTCAAAAAGAAACGTCGTAAAGGTTATAAAACAAAGAATGGCCATCGCCAGTTTTTAACCAAGATTAGTATTGAAAACATTATAACTAAATAACTTAATTTTAACTTTAAAAACTTTAAACCATGGCTCATAAAAAAGGTGCAGGTAGTTCAAAGAACGGTCGCGAATCGGAAAGTAAACGATTAGGTGTAAAAATTTACGGCGGTCAGGCAGTACGCGCAGGAAACATTATTGTTCGCCAACGCGGAACCACACATCATCCAGCTACTAACGTAGGGATGGGAAAAGATCATACTTTATTTGCTTTAGTTGACGGAACAGTAGAATTCAGAAAGCGTAGAGATAATCGCTCTTTTGTTTCTGTTGTTGGTTTTCCAACTGAGGAAGCAGCAAACTAGCTTCTAGCAAGTATAAAATATTAAAAAAAGCCATTCGCTATTGCGGATGGCTTTTTTTGTTTATACCAATGATTTAATCCTAGCAAGGCCTGAAAATAATAATAGTATTAGTTTTTCTATTGTTCTTAAAAACCCTTAAATGAATTTCCTTATCAGTTATATTCACAACCTTATATAGTATATATTCGCTTTTATTAATTCCTGGAATCAGGTATAATAATCTAGACCGTGGTCGTAATGACCACTTCCCATTAACAACTTTATTGTCCTTAACAAACTTAATCTGTTTGTCTCTAACAAATTGGATCTTCTGATTTTCAGTAACGGGTACTATATCGTCTTTCTTTCCTACTTGATATTTACTAACAGCTTTCCAGCAGCCCTTAAAATATTTATTAAAATCCTTTTGAAATTCCGCAGCTCGAGTATTTACATCATTATCATTAAACGAAGGTGCAGGAGGCACAGTGGTTGTATAAGTCTTATGGCTATAATTAAATGCTCTATTTGCAGATTCTAATAGGTCTTTTAGTCTTTCAGAGTTTGGCAGGACTTTTAAACCTTCTATTAGAAAAGGCACTCCTTTTGATTTCCCTTTACGGTTTCTATTATAGTAATAATACCCCTCAGCATATACGTCCTCCATCAGTTCAGACCTATAATAAAGAGTGTCGTATTTAACAAAAGCCTCTCCCATTCTTTTATAATATTCCAAAGCAGTTTTCTCATTATCATCATCAAAAGCACTTGCTATAGTTACCATATAGCAAAGTGTATAATATTCTTGATAGCTTTTATAATCAATCAGGAAAGTATATCGATCAAAATACAATTCGCATGAATCTATCGCATTTTTATAGTTATCATCCGCATCTATAAGCCTACCTGCAACATCATGTATTAGTTGCTTAGTAGTAATATCCTCAGGATTTTCCATAAGGGCTAAATCCAACAAACTAAGTGATTTAGAGAAATCTTGCTTAATATTATAATAGTATCCTAAATAGAAAAAGTAAGACCTATTTATCTTGCTAATATCTATCGTATCGCAAACTTCATTATCAAGATCATCATAATACTTTGTATATGTATCCAAATCAGGGTGGCGTAGCACTAACTCATCTGTCAAAATATTAAACTGGTTCTCTGCCATTTTCATGGATTCACTGCTAGCGTGATTCAAGTTTATATACTTACCTAGCAAATAACCACTATATATTTCCTTTTGAAATTCCTTATCAATTGCTACCGCTAAACTATTGCTATAGTTATACTTAATAAGTTCACTTTCAGGATAAAGCATTAAGGCTTTTTCCAAACTATAACTTGCTTTTAAGTATAATTCCTTATTCATAAATGCAATTCCATGATTATAATAGTGTAAGCCAGCTAATTCATTAATAGTGATTGTTTCATCCTTATAATAATGCTCGATAAATAATTCATTTATAGATTTTGATTCATAATCGCTTTCGCTAATAATTTTATTTGAGCGGAGATATTTTATATAGTCCTTTTTAGCATTGTCATTAATTAATAATACTCCTTTACTAGGGTTAGTACTTTCCATAATTATTGCATCAGTTGTAGGATTAACAATCAAATACACGTGTTGTGGGCGCTCTTTTATAGCAAAATCAATCTGAAAATAATCTAGAACAATGGCATAAACAGCCGTTGCTGATACACAATTATAATTTCCTGTAGATTCAATATCATAGAATAATGCATCTTCATCATACTTCTTAAATAACTCTAAATGAATAGTTTTGTAAATAATCTTAATTTGCTTTTTTAAAGATTTCTTCCTAATATTTGATTTTTCAAGCTTATTCTGTACGTTTTCAATTTGATTCTGAATATTCGAGTACTTAACAGAATCATAATTAATACCTGCAAATAATTCTATTGGCAGAACATCTGAGGAGTCTTTAACCTTATTAAAGAGGTTCTTTTCGAAGCTTGAATTGAAAATACCTAAGCTATCATTTTGAGAAAAGACATTTAAAGAAAAAAGGGGAAAAGCAAGGAGTAATAAAAATAGTTTCATCTATATAGCTTTGTTTTGAGTGTTATTAAGGAATTGTTACGAAATAACTAGACCGTTCAAACTCGTTCTTTTTCACGCTAACTTCGTCAAAAAGCCTCGCCGTAGCTACGACTATGGCTATGTTTTTTGACTTATTATCGTGCAAAATAACATCGCTTGATTCAGGCAACTTATTTCGTAGCAACTCCTAAGTCTAATGTGCTAAAATATCAAAATTTGCAATACTTGCCTAAATTATTTTAAAGAATGAATGAACTCGCAGCTGTATAGTGGGGAGGCCAGAAACTCAAGCGGGCAATGAGGGGCTTTTTTGGGGGGAAGCGTTTGTGTTTCTTGATTTTTTTGTTTCGTTTTTTTATCAAGAAAAAAATGAAAATGAAAACAAATAGAACGCGTTATCACATTGTTCCTCAGTAATATAAGTATCCATATTAAATCAATTCCACAAAGATTACCTAAAGAAGCACATAGCCACACAAAGGAAAGTATGCTATTGCCCTGTTAAAACTTAAGAGATAGTCCACTCCGAGATTTGTGAAAATAATATTTCCAATAAGACACCAAGTTACCAAGGTGTCACCAAGAAGTTTGTATATATGTTTTATGCCTTTCTGCCTCTATGGCTAAAATTAGCTTTTCAGAAGGGGCTCAAGAGAAGCGTTCTATTAAATACTAATCAAAGAAAATAGAATTAATAGCTCCTTATAGAGCAACAAAACAAATATTTTCTCGTATGTATTACAATTAATACTTCGTTGAGTTTTTGTTTCTCGCAAAGACGCCAAGACGCAAAGGGTTGGTTTTGTGAATATTATACATTATTGCATAAAGCCGTAATCGTCTGGCTGTGTGATTTATATAAAACATTAACGGAGTATTGACAATCAAAAATTACAATTATGCCCAACAAAAGATATTTTGAATATAATAACAGCAAACTTTGCTATCAAGTTCAAGGAGATGGTCCAACACTAGTTCTTCTACATGGATTCCTTGAGGATATGGATATTTGGCAAAAATTCTCTAAGCATCTTTCAAAGAAATTTAAGGTTATACTTATTGACCTACCTGGACATGGAAACAGTGAAATGCTTGCCGAAACTCACGGTATGGATTTGATGGCAGATTCAGTTAATGCCATATTGGAATATCTAGGTATAAAAAAATCAGTAATGATAGGCCATAGCATGGGTGGGTATGTTGCTCTTGCTTATGCTGATAAATATCTTGGGAAATTAAATGGTCTTGGGGTATTTCATTCCCATGCATTGGCAGATAATACTGAGGCTAAAATTAATAGAGGGCGAGCAATTCAAGTTGTAAAGAACAACCATAAAGATTTTATCTCTGCTTTTATTCCAGATTTATTTACTCGGAAAAATCAAGATTTACTTGCTAATGAAATCAAACAACTACAGAAAGCCTCACGGAAAATGTCAAAAGAAGCCGTAATTGCATCTTTAGAAGGAATGCGCCACCGTACTGATAAGCTGAAACTGTTAAGTAGTATGCGAATACCTATGCTTTTTATTATTGGCAAGCAAGATCCTCGAACTCCTATTGATAAAATTCTGCAACAAATTGCATTGCCTAAACACGCTGAGGTATTGCTTTTAGATGATGTTGCTCATATGGGATATTTGGAAGCCTTTGACCAAACTTTAGCTTTTGTAGATCACTTTATTGGCATTTGTAAGTAAAAGGTTTTGAAGTTTGTATTTGTATTAATGCTTAAGATTCTTAAGGGAGCTTTTATGTAGTTCGCGGATTTTAAGATATTTAATATAATTTTCCCAAGCTGTTAGGCTACAAATAACAAGACCATAATAGCCATCCAAAAAGCCTAGCTTAAAAATATAATTTCTAATAAATCGCCATAAGGATTTAAGAATTGCTATTGCCAAATTCGATTTTCTTCCTTTTTTGAATGCTTCTTTAGCACCAATGCTTGAGAATAAATTTATTTGTGCAATATGCTGCTCGATACTATAATAAGAATAATGCAATAAATCACCCTTAAGGTATTCAAGCTTTGCATCTTTCTGCATTTCAATTTTATCATGGGGATTCATTCCTGCCCATTTCCCCTTTGACTTTTTAAGCAGTCGCAACTTACGATCTGGATACCATGCCGAATGTCGAATCCACTGTCCGATATAGTTTGTCAATCTATTGAAATAGTATGCATCAGCTTTTGGGTCTTCTAAAACTTTAATAATATTATTTAGTAATATTTCATCGGGAAGCTCATCAGCATCAAGAGAAAGCACCCACTTATTTTTTGCTAATTGTAAGGCTCTGTTTTTTTGCTGAATATGTCCATCAAATTTATGTTGTACAAATTTAGCTCCAAGAGACTCACAAATCTCCTGCGTTTTATCAGTAGAAAAAGAATCCAAAACAATTACCTCATCAGCAATCCTGCTAATAGATTCAATGCATCTTTGAATATTCTTTTCCTCATTTAGGGTAATTATTACCACTGATAGTTTTTCCATAGTTCTATTTTCTCCAAAATCCTGGTGACAAAAATACAAGAATAGTAAATAACTCCAACCTACCTAAGATCATAAGAAAGGAAAGAATCCATTTTCCAACATCCGGTATTTCAGAAAAGTTATCTGTTGGTCCAACGCCTCCAATAGCAGGGCCGATATTTCCTAAAGACGAAATAGTTGCCCCTATTGCTGTTTTGAAATCCAAGCCTATTGCAGACATAGCTGCTGTTCCCATTGCAAAAATAATAACAAAGAATAAAAAGAACGCCATTATGCTAAAAATTATTTCATCTTTAACGGCTTTACCATTATATCGCACTGGTATAAATGCCCGTGGATGAATAAGTTTCTTAAGCTGCACACTTGCGGTTTTGAAGAGCAATAGATGGCGCATGATTTTAATTCCACCTCCTGTGGAGCCAGCACTTCCACCAGCAAACATTAGCAAGAAAATAAGAAACCAAGCAAAGGAAGGCCATAGCATATAATTATCGGTTACAAAGCCTGTAGTAGTAACAATAGACACTACTTGAAAAAGAGAATTTCTGAATATTTCCTCAATATCTCCTGTCTGCGAAAACAAAACCAAGACTGATATAATAATTGTAAAAGAAACTAATACTAAAGCATATACTTTAAATTCTTCATTTTGTGCTATTTTGCGCCATTTAGCTTGAGTCATAAAATAATGTAGCGTAAAATTAACCCCTGCCAAAAACATAAAAATAATAATAATATATTGGATATATGGCCCGTAGGCAGCAATACTTGCATTTTGAGTGGAGAAACCTCCTGTTGCCATTGTTCCAAAGGCGTGGCAAAGGGCATCAAAAAGGCTCATGCCACCAAACATTAGCAGAATGGTTTCGGCGGCAGTAAGTATTACATAAATCCCCCATAGCCTTTTTGCTGTTCCAGCTATAGTAGGGCGTAATTTATCAGGTGCTGGACCTGGAGATTCTGCAGCAAATAGCTGAGTACCACCAACACCTAATAGAGGCATTATAGCTAATGAAAGCACTATTATACCCATACCTCCAATCCAATGAGTAAGGCTACGCCAAAATAAAATTCCCTTTGGAACAGCTTCAATATCATTAAGAACTGAAGATCCAGTGGTTGTAAAACCCGACATTGTCTCGAAAAAAGCATTGGTAAAAGAAGTGAAAGTCCCGCTAAATAAAAAAGGTAGTGTTCCAAACAGAGATATTACTATCCATGCTAAACTAACAATAATATATGCTTCGCGTTTGCCAACATGTTTGCGCTTTTTCTTTCCCACAAATGAGAATAAAAGCCCCCCACTTGCAGCAGTAATTAGTGCGGAATACAAAATTGGCAAAATACTTTCGCCATAATAAAGCGAAAAAGGTATTGCTAAAACCATAAAAATAGATTCAATTATTATCAAGACACTTAATGCCCTAATAACCAATCTGAAATTTACCTCTTTTGATCCTAGCATAATGCTTACATAAATAATTTACTCACTTTGCGAATGCAAGAAGGCTTAGTAAAAATCACTACTTTATCACCTTCTTCAATATACGAATCTCCATTAACAATAAAGGCTTCATGATTTCTAACAACTCCTCCAATTAGTGCATCATCAGGAAAATTAAGCTTAGCAACTTTGTGTTTTGTCACATAGGAATCCTTATGAACTACTAACTCTAAAACATCTGCCTCCACACCACTTAGGCACTTTATAGACTCAACATCTGCCTCAAGTGTAAAATTCTCAATATAGCTTGCAGCTATCAGTTTCTTGTTTATAATAGTATCGATACCAATATTTTGAGCTACATCAATAAAGTCAATATTATCAATAAGTGCAATGGTTTTTTTCACACCATATTTTTTAGCCAATAGGCAAGTCAGTATATTGGTTTCTGAGTCTCTGGTAACAGAAATAAAGGCATCCATTGAAGAAATATTTTCATCTTCTAATAATGTCAAATCACGAGAATCACCATTAATAATAAGAGTATTACTAAGATTATCGCTTAGGTCAAAACAACGATTCTTGTCAATTTCAATCAACTTAACATTAAGTTTACCTTCAAGACTTTGGGCAACGCTTTTACCAATTCTTCCGCCACCTACTACCATTACATTTTTCATCTCGGCTCTAATACGCCCACCCATGCGCATAATCTGATTTATGCCTTCGGGTTTGGTAATGATATAAGCCAAATCTCCTAATAAGAAACGTGTATTTCCATTTGGAATAATTGTTTGACCCTTTCGGTGTACTGCAACCACTCTAAAACCCATATCACCATGTTCTCTAGCAATTTCTTGTAAAGATTTATTAATAACTAATGCTCTAGCATCTAGCTTAATACTAAAAAGTGAAAGTCGGCCTTCTGAGAATTCAAAAATTTCATCAGCAGCATTCTGATTTATAAGCTTAACAATTTCGTTGGTAGCTATTCCTTCAGGACTAATTAAATTATCAATTCCTAATTCACGAAATAGCCTTTTATTTTCTGGTAATAAATTATCAATATTCGATACACGGGCAATACATTGTTTAGCCCCAAGACGTTTTGCTAATATACATGCAACAATATTTGGCTCTTCCACATGTAGTACCGAAATAAACAAATCAGCTTTACTAACTCCTGCATTCTGCAAACAAGTAGTATGAGTAGCGCTGCCTTTAAAGGTCATGATATCAGCATGGCTATCCATTTCCTCAAGAAAATCCTTACTGGAATTAATTATTGTAATATCATGATTCTCACCAGATAATAGTGTGGCAAGATGTGACCCCATTTCTCCATCACCAGCTATAATTATGTTCATTACGTTTAAATTATATCAAATATAAATTCTAATTATCACTTAAAAACTCCTAAAACCAATTATCTGGCGAACTTCCTTAATGGTTTTTGCTGCACTTTCCCTTGCTTTTTCAGATCCCATTTTTGCAACTTTCTTTAAATATTCTGTATCGGAACCTATAGCATCTATTCTTTCCTTTATTGGGCTTGTAAATAAAATAATATCTTCAGCTAATTGCTTTTTAAAATCGCCATATCGTATTTGACAATTATTATATAAATTATCAAAATGGTTCAGTGCATCTTGTGAAGAGACTATTTCCATTAGGGTAAATAGGTTTTGAATTGCCTCTGGTTTTTCTTGATTCATTTGCGTAGGTCCTGAATCAGTAACTGCACGCATAACTTTTTTACGCAATACTTTTGGGTCTTCATTTAAGTATATTGCATTGGCAGCACCTTCTGATTTTCCCATTTT
>JAOZKO010000320.1 GCA_029935325.1 Bacteroidales bacterium | reverse complement strand
AAGATATGGCAGACATTAAACCAGCTGAAGTATCGGCAATTTTAAGACAACAACTTTCAGGATTTCAAACAGAAGCACAACTAGAAGAAGTAGGAAGTGTTTTGGAAGTTGGTGACGGCATTGCACGTGTTTACGGATTAACCAATGTACAAGCAGGAGAACTAATTGAATTTGAAAAAGCAAACATTATGGGTATTACCCTTAACCTTGAAGAGGATAATGTTGGTGCAGTTCTTTTAGGACAAGCAGATAATATAATAGAAGGCGATACTGTAAAAAGAACAGGTAGAATTGCTTCTATTAACGTAGGTGAAGGAATGCTTGGTCGTGTAGTTAATACACTTGGGGCGCCGCTAGATGGGAAAGGAATTATTGAAGGCGAGACTTTTAATATGCCTATTGAGCGTAAGGCTCCGGGAGTAATTTTCCGTCAGCCAGTTGATGAGCCATTGCAAACAGGAATAAAGTCTGTTGATGCAATGATTCCTATTGGTAGAGGTCAGCGTGAATTAATAATTGGTGATCGCCAAACAGGTAAATCAACCATTGCTGTTGATACCATTATAAACCAAAAAGAGTTTTATGATAAAGGTGAGCCTGTATATTGCATATATGTTGCTATTGGACAGAAAGGTAGTACTGTTGCTAATACTGTGAAAGTATTGGAAGAAAGCGGAGCTATGGCCTATACTGCTGTAGTAATGGCAACCGCTTCGGATCCTGCTGCAATGCAATTTTACGCTCCATTAGCAGGTGCTGCAATTGGAGAATTTTTCCGTGATACTGGACGACCAGCATTAGTGGTTTATGATGATCTTTCAAAACAAGCTGTAGCATATCGTGAGGTATCACTTCTACTTCGTCGTCCTCCAGGGCGCGAGGCATATCCTGGTGATGTATTCTATTTGCACTCACGTCTTTTAGAGCGTGCTGCTAGAATTATTAAGTCTGATGATGTTGCTAAAAACATGAATGATTTACCAGACTCATTGAAAGATAAAGTAAAAGGTGGTGGTTCATTAACTGCTTTACCAATTATTGAAACTCAAGCGGGTGACGTTTCTGCATATATTCCTACCAACGTAATTTCTATTACTGATGGTCAAATTTTCCTAGAAACAAACCTCTTTAATAGTGGTGTAAGACCAGCTATTAATGTTGGTATTTCTGTATCACGAGTTGGCGGTAATGCACAAATTAAATCCATGAAAAAAGTTGCTGGTACTCTTAAACTTGACCAAGCACAATATCGTGAATTAGAAGCATTCTCTAAGTTTGGTTCTGACCTTGATGCGGTAACAAAAGCTGTATTGGCAAAGGGTGCTCGTAATGTTGAAATTCTTAAGCAGAATCTACACTCACCAATGACAGTGGAAGAGCAAATAGCAATTATCTATTGTGGAACAAAAGGTCTGGTAAATAATGTACCTATAAATAAAATTAAAGAATTTGAGGTAGAATTTATCCGTACAATGCACGAAAAGAAAGCAGATATACTTGCTGAATTGCAAACAGGTAAATATACCGAAAATGCAACAAATGCAATTGAAGAAATTGCCGCAGAAGTTAGCAAGCGTTATTAAGCATAATTAAACAAATCAATTGTCAATATGGCAAATTTAAAGGAAATAAGAATACGAATTTCGTCAGTAGAATCTACTAAGCAGATTACTAGTGCCATGAAATTAGTAGCTGCTTCCAAATTTAAGAGAGCAACAGATGCTATTGTCACTATGCGTCCATATGCCGAAAAACTTGGGGAAATACTTCAAGATTTAAGCTCTGGAAGCGATAATGATGGTAATATTTATGGTCAACAAAGAAATCAAGAAAAAGTACTTATTGTACCAATATCCTCTAATCGTGGACTTTGTGGAGCATTTAATGCTAATGTTATCAAAAGAATAAATGTGCTTCTTGCCAATGAGTATAAACAAGAGCATAAAAGTAAAAACGTGCACTTCTTTACAGTTGGTAGAAAAGTATCAGAGCATTATTCTAAACATGGTTTTAATGTAATTGCCTCTTATGACGATATTTGGAATGACCTAAGTTGGGAAAATGCTATTCCTATAGCTGAAGAATTACTGAAACTATTTAGAGAAGGAGACTACGACCGTATTGATTTGGTTTATAATCAATTCAAAAATGCTGCAACACAGATTCTTACTCATGAGCAATTTTTGCCTGTTGTGAAAATTGAATCTGAAGACAAAACCCAGAATGATTATATTATGGAGCCCTCAAAAGAGGTTATTATTACAGAATTGATTCCTAAAACATTGAAAACTCAATTCTATAAAGCTCTCCTTGATTCTTTAGCATCAGAGCATGGTGCCCGAATGACAGCAATGCATCAGGCAACTGACAATGCAACCGAAATGATTAAAGATTTGAAGCTTACATATAATAAAGCACGTCAAACTGCTATTACTAACGAAATAATTGAGATTGTTAGTGGTGCTAATGCACTATAATTATTATAAAATTAAGATATTAAAGGCTGCCTTTTGGGTGGCCTTTTTTTTTGGGTTTTCTAAATTTAGATGCTTTGTTAATACTAAATGAAACTTTCTCATTTTGTACGTATATATTCCGTACATTTGCAGTTCATTAATATCATAATTATGAAAACTGTAGAAATAAAGCAATCTAGATTTGAATTACGTCTTTCGATTGAGGATAGAATGTTCTTTGAAAAAGCCTCTAAATTAGGAGGATACAGAACTCTTGCAAATTTTATCACATCTATAGTTAGAGAACAAGCTAAAAAAATAATAAAAGAAGAGGAAGCCGTTTTATCATCGGCAAGAGATAAAGAAATATTTTTTGACGCAATACTTTCCAATAAAGAACCTAGTCAGAAATTAAAAAGTGCTGCTAAAAAGTATCTTAAATCTCAATCATTATAAAGGCTGATGAATCTTAAATTATCTATTCTTAATAAAACCCACAATAGAACTGAATTTGACTGTGGTAAAGAGTTGCTTAATAATTATATAAGTAAGCAAGCTAGTCAGGATGTGAAAAAAAGACTTGCTGTATGTATTGTACTAGTTGATCAATCAAACATTGTAAAAGGTTATTATACATTATCAAGCTTAAGTATTCCTCAAAGTAGTATTCCTATTCAATTCTCGAAAAAACTACCATCCACTTATAAAGATATTCCTGTTACCCTTCTGGGTAGATTAGCTATTGATAAATCAGTATTTGGAAAAGGGCAGGGAGAATTTCTACTAATGGATGCATTAAGGGAAAGTTATCTTGTTTCAAAAAAAGCAATCGGGTCGTTTGCAGTAGTTGTTGATCCAATTGATGATGAAGCCATTTCCTTTTATAAAAAATATGT
>JAOZKO010000319.1 GCA_029935325.1 Bacteroidales bacterium | reverse complement strand
CCACAAGAGGATGCATTTATTGGCTTAGCTACTGAACGCATGTTTTTGGCTCCCATAAAAATGACTATGGTACCCGAGATTGTAGATATGCATATGCCTGCGGAAGGTGTCTTTCATAATATTGTACTGCACAGTATAAAGAAGAGTTTTCCTGGTCAAAGCATGAAAGTTATGAATGCTCTTTGGGGAGCTGGCCAAATGATGTTTAATAAATTCTTGATTACTCTTAATGGAGATGTTAAACTAACTGATTACCCTAGCGTATTAAAAGAAATTATACATAATGTAGATCCAATAAAAGACATTTTGTTTAGCAGAGGGCCGATGGATGTATTGGACCATGCTTCTGAAAAATTTGCTGAAGGAGGGAAAATGGGTATTGATGCCACAAACTCAAATAATGGTTTTGAAAAGCCCATAATTCAGGAAGAAAAAATAACTAATCTTAGTGGTGTTATTGAGGTGAATGCAGATTTCATTAATCAAGACTTGGGGATACTAATTATAAAGCTAAAGAAGTCGAAAAATATTGCAAGAAAAATCGCCAAAGATTTATACGATAACAAGCTTATTGAAAACGTTAAATTCATTATCTTTATTGAAGAAGTATCTGACATTAAATCATATGCAGATATTGTTTGGCGGGTTGCTAATAATTCAGATCCAAACAGAGATTGCTTCTACAATTTTGATAGTGAAGGCAAAGCAAACCCTACACTATTTATTGATGGATTACGAAAAGACTTAGCATCAGACAATTTTAATCGGGACTGGCCAAATATAGTATGTATGGATGAGGCTACAATTAAATTGGTAGATGACAGATGGGAAGAATACGGAATCGGAAAATTCTTAAGCTCACCATCCTTAAAGTACAGACCACAATTATATAAAGGTGAGGCTGTTGCCGAATAAAGTATTTAATCTAGTATCCTAAGGATAATACTCCGTTAATGTTTTATATAAATCGCACAATCAAGCGATTACGATTTTACGCAATAATGTATAATAATCACAAAATCAACCCTTTGCGCCTTGGCGTCTTTGCGAGAAACAAAAACTCAAAGAAATATTAAAGGAGGCATATTAAATGTCAAAAGTTTTATCAGCACCTACTATTCTGACTTCTCAGTGTTCACATCTGACTTTGGAGTTTCTTTAACATATAGATCCATTTGAGGGAACGGAATCTGAATATTATTCTCCTTAAAAGTATCGTAAATAGCTATTGCTACATCACTATGAGTTTCAAAACCATCCTGAAAGTGCACCCAAAATAGAACTTTGAAATCTAGGGAACTATCTCCGAAACCTACAAACAGAGACAAAGGTTTTGGGTTAGGAAGTACTTTAGGATGCTCAAGTACTACTTTTACTAGCAATTTAAGAATTTCATTTGGGTCAGAGCCATAAGCAGCACCAACCTTTACTTCAATCCGCTTTTTGTTATCAGATAATGTCCAATTAATTAGCTGATTTGAAGTAAGATTTGAATTTGGGACTACAACTTCAGCGCCATCATAGGTTATTACGTTACTTGCTCTAATGCCAATATTTGATACTCTTCCCAATAGATTTCCCACCTCTACAGTATCTCCTTCTTGAATCGGTTTTTCATAAACAAGAATAAAGCCTGAAATAAAATTATTTACAACATTCTGAAGCCCAAACCCAATACCAACACTCAGCGCGCCCATTATTATTCCGATCTTTGATAAATCCATTCCAGTTGAAGAAAGAGCAATTAATGTCCCAAAAGTAAAAACAAATATCCTTATGGTTAATGATATTGAAGCAGCTACCCCTCGTTTCAATTTATATCTTGATAGTATTTCACGCTCTAAAATAACTTTAGTAAATTTAGCGATAGCATAAGTTACATAAAGCACCAATAGGAATAGTAGTAAATTACCAAAAGAGAAAGACAAACTACCAATTGCAATGCTATATGTTAGTATATTGATTGTTTCCACATTAAAATAGCCGAGGACTTCTGAAATATTTAGAACCAAAATTGTCCAAACAATAATCAATAGAATCCAAAGATATTTTTCTATGGTTTTAATAATGGAGCTGCCGTATTGTTCAACAATATTAGGATAATAAATATCAAGCACATTTACACTTGCTTGCAAAACACTCTCAGATATTCTAAAAAATCCAAACACAATAATAGTTACTGTGCCTAAGTGAACCGCGATTTTAATACTATATACCGTTAGATTAACAAAGCCAAATAAATTCGCAACAAAAGCAATAAAGAATAATACAAATACCAAAGGGGATAATACTCTTGTATAATATATTAGCTTAATTCCTTTTTTTCTTAATGATTCTTTTCTAAACTTTGGAAGTATAAATCCCACAGTTAGTATAGCACCTAATAATGCTTCGGAAAATAAAAAAACTCTTGAATAACCTCCAAAATACCAGGCAAATAGTTCCATATTATTAACTGACAACAGAATAATTATAGTAATTATTATTTTCCTAGTATAATAATCAAATAATTCTGATAAGACTACCAATAAGCTAATGAGTAAAGCTAAGTATATAATTCTACCAATAAATAAAGGAGAATAAGGTATAAGTAAAAGCCACAAAACTAATGCAACCGATATTGAAAGAAAAATGGGTTTATTAATTAAAATCCTTTTGACTTTCCTATACCCTGATACATTTTCATCTAGATTAAGTTCAATATACTTTCTACGGATAAAAAAAATAAAGAATAAACTCAACAAAAGAACAATTATATAATTCAATAGATTTCTTTTTGCATAAACAATAAAATAACCTATTGTTTTAGTATTTTCATAATAAGCCAAGGTTATTCTCTCGCTAAAGGAGCCTATATAACTACCAACATATTCTGTTTTAAAAATATTGTTTTCATTTTTCAAAAACAATTGCGACCTCCGTAAATCTATATTATAATTTATATCAATTATAATATTATCTACAAAAATAATGTCTTCAACAATATTATTTTCAGTAGTTAATAATTTTTTTAGTTCAATATCATATTTCTTAATAATACTATTTATTTTAGAAATATTGGTATTAATATGATTTAGCATATGCCCTGATAAATCTCTACGCAATTTTGGCAGGCTATTTTGCCATTTATTTTTATTGAAGATAAAGCTATTTTGGTATTTCTGATTTTCACGTATCAACTTCTGAATATAGCTTTGATGAGTCCTAAGGTTATTATAATACTCTTGCCAAGTATATTGTGCGTTCCTTAAAAAATAATGTGATAGTTTACTTGAATTAAAACTTCTAAATTCAGCTCCTTGTTGTGTGACATAGGAATTAAATGTATCAATGACATGCAATAAGTCTTTTTGTTTTCGCT
>JAOZKO010000075.1 GCA_029935325.1 Bacteroidales bacterium | reverse complement strand
AATAAAATCAAAGAAACAAATACTGCTTTTGCAATTCTAGTAAAGAAAGGGAGTTTCGAGAAATATAATATCAGAAAAACATATAAACCTGAATACACACTTTCAAGAGAAGATGCCATTAGAACTATAATTGATAATTCAAATAGAAATGAGCTAATTGTATCAACAACAGGAAAAACATCTCGCGAGCTGTTTGAATATAGAGAAGAATTAAATGAATCCCACGATTCCGACTTTTTAACTGTTGGATCAATGGGCCATGCAAGTAGTATCGCTTTGGGAATTGCTTTAAACAAACCAAAACGCAATATAATTTGTATAGATGGCGATGGTGCTTTACTGATGCATATGGGGAGTTTAGGGATTATTGGAGGTCAATCTCCGAAGAATTTTCTGCATATTATTATTAATAATGGAGAACATGAATCGGTAGGTGGCCAACCTACAATAGCTTTTAATATTGATATCCCAAGCATAGCGATGGCAAATAACTATAAATATGCTGAAAGTGTTTCTACAGAAGAAGAGTTAATAAGTGCATTAGAAAATATAGATAGTGATTTGTGCCCTGCGCTTATTGAAGTTAAGGTAAGAGCTGGCTCCAGAGAGAATCTAGGACGACCCACCATAACACCCGTTGATAATAAGAATTTCTTTATGAAAAATATTGCTTCACAATGATTCAAAAGGTTTTTAGAGAAAATAATATTGCGAAGTTTAAAAAGCTAATTAGCAAATATATACCATCAAAGATTTTTTTGGTAGCTGCTGGTAATTCTTTTACACTGTCTGGTGCTAAGAATCACATTGCGCAAACTCTTGGTGTTGATATTCCTATTGCATTTTCAGGCTTTCAGCCAAATCCTCAGATTGATGATTTGAAAGAGGGAATATCAGTTTTTAATAAGGGAGATTATGAGTTAATACTCGCAGTAGGAGGAGGAAGCGTAATAGATATGGCTAAACTAATAAGTATTTTTGCTCATCAAAAAAATGCCATTGAAACACTTGTTTTAAACCAAGGATTAATAGAAAACATAAAAACTCCATTGGTAGCAATACCTACAACATCGGGCTCTGGGGCAGAGGCAACAGCATTTGCAGTGCTCTATATTGATAAGCTAAAATACTCCGTAGCCACCGACCTTATTCAACCAAATTATGTGTATTTATTGCCAGATTTTTCATTTACAGCACCTTCATATTTAACAGCTTGTACTGGTTTGGATGCTTTTTGTCAAGCTATTGAATCCGTATGGAGTGTAAACTCCAATTCACAATCTGAAGAATATGCGTATAAGGCTGTGGATTTGATTTGGAATAATTTGCAGCTAGCAACAAATGAAAATAATAAGCTAGCAAAAGCTAAAATGCAAGAAGCTTCGTTTTTGGCAGGGAAAGCTATTAATATTACCAAAACAACGGCACCTCATGCTATATCATATGTATTTACAAGCTATTATAATATTCCACATGGACATGCTGTTGCTTTAAGCCTACCGTATTTCTTTGATTATAATAATAAGCTTACCGAAAAGGATTGCAATGATAGCAGAGGGAGTAAGCATGTGAAAGCACGAATGGTTAAGCTTATGAAAATACTAGGATTATCATCTGGTAATTTGCAAGGTGAGTTGAAAACATTTTTCAATTCCATTGGTATAAATACAAATCTGCATACACTAATAGGTGATTATAGTGCTGAATTAGTAATAAACAATGTAAATATTGAACGACTAAATAATAACCCACGATCTATTAGTAAGGATGTTATTAGTGACTTTCTTAAAACATCATGATGACATGAAAACAATTCTACTATATATTGATCCCGCATCCACAAGTGCATTATTATATATTGTAATAGCCATAACAGCCACATTAGTATTTGCATTACGAGGATTTTTTTATAAAATTAAAAATCTGATTTTAGGAAAAGGCTTTAAAGCTAGTGACGACTTTGAAGGAATCGATATTCTATTTTATTCTGAAGGTAAACAGTATTGGCCTGTTTTTTATTCAATTATTAAAGCTCTGGAAAACAGAAAAATCCCATGTGCTTACATTACTTCCGATCAGCAAGATCCAGGATTGATATATAAGTCTAATTACTTACAAGCAAAATATATTGGTAATTTAACCATGACATCTATATATCTTAATAAACTTAATATAAAGTTTGTGGGCATGACAACTCCACAATTAGATGTAATGATGATTCGGCGTTCAAAAAATGTGCAGCACTATGCTCATATTGTTCATGCTCCCATTGATATTTTTACTTATCGTAAATTTGCTTTCGATTATTTCGATTCTGTTATGTGTTCCGGTCCACATCAAATCGAAGGTATTAGAAAACTAGAGGAAAAACGCGGGACGAATAAAAAATTATTATTGAAAACGGGTCTAACATATTATGATAAAATGTTGGAGGATATCAATGAAATTCCAAAGGTTGAGAATGCTAGACCTATAATACTGGTTGCGCCAACTTGGAAAGATTACTCTATTATTAATAGGTTTGGAAGACAGTTTTTCGAGAATTTACTTAAAAACAAATCTTATGAGGTTATTTTACGACCTCACCCACAAACCTATATAAGTCATCCTAAGTTAATAGCAGAAATTGAGGAGATGTTTAAAGAGGAAACACGATTTACTATTGATAGAGAGCCATTAGGAACAGAAAGCATGCTTAAGGCTGACCTTATGATAAGTGATTTGTCAGGAGTGTTTTGGGATTTTGTATTTTTATATTCAAAGCCGGTACTTCTTCTTAAAACAGATTTTGAGTCTATTGAAGGTTTTGAAGGAAGCGAGCTAGATTATGAGATGTGGGAAATGAGAGAGAGGAGCAAGGCTGGGCGAATATTTGATACTGAAGATATTGAGAGCATTGGTGATATAGTGCAGGATTTATTGGACAATCCACCGAGCATGCAATTGCAAGAACTAAGAAAGGAATCAGTTTATAATTTAGGTGAAGCAGGTGAGACTGCAGCAACACAAATAATTGAAATATTAAAAGCTTAATAGAATTATGGATTTTTTTGAACTTATAATGTCTCCGTTTGTATCAATAATAGAAAATCTATTTTTATACTCATACTCTGCTACAGGCAATTATGGTGTATCTATTATTCTTCTGAGCTTAATGATTTCCTTGCTTTTATTGCCAATATTCATCTATATTGAAAAAGCTAAGAAGAAGGATGACCTAGTAAAAAGCAAAATGCAACCGCTTATTGATGAAGTAAAAAGGTGCTATAAGGGACAAGAGCGGTTTTATTATATTAAAACAATAAATCGACAGCATAATTATAATTCTTTAAGGTCGTTAATACCAATTCTATCACTGCTATTGCAGATTCCATTTTTCATTGCAGCTTATCAATTCCTTGATCAATTTGAACCATTGCAGAATGTGAGCTTTGGTTTAATAAGCGATTTAAGCCAAGCAGATGGAATATTTGGTATGGTAAATATTCTACCCATAATAATGACTTTGGTGAATATTGCTACAGCATATTATTATACAAGAAATTCAAATAAAACAGAATTAAAACAGATGCTAATATTGGCAGGAGTATTTCTAGTGCTGCTATATAATCTTCCTTCTGGTTTGGTGCTATACTGGACAATGAATAATGTGTTTAGCTTTCTCCGTTTGTTTATTACAAATCCTGAAGTATTTAGGAAGAAGAAAACTAAAAGCACTCCTTTCTTGTTTAAAACTAAGTTTGCTAAAATGCTACCACAGCTAAAAGTAGTGCTAGTATCCTCATTTGTGATACTAGGCTTTGTACAACTGAAATGGGCATTTACTTATAATTTTGATGATATATTTATTCGATTAGCTACTTCATTAGCAATAAGCATATTATTGAGTTTTATTTATGCTATTATTTTGTTGTTTTCAGTAAAAATAAAGCACTTTATAGATACCATTAATGTATCTACAAAAGTATTTTTCTCGCTATTGTTTTTAACAATTTACTTCTATTTTGCAGCTCGGTTTTATTTTTCAGGAGAAAATATATCACTAAGTATTTTGTCGTTATTAACTCTATTGCCAACTCAATTTATAGGGTATATATATATCAAAAGATCTTCTCTGACTGTCAATAAATTTATTTTTAAGTTTAGTGTAATCTCGTTGGTAATTATAGTAATATATCAATTATTGGCAGTAATAACATTAATAACAGGAGATGAAATCTCATTAAGTATTGGAAGCCTTAATATGCTCTTTTTGCCTTCCGCTATTTCTGATGTTGTTATTGCTGGGTTGATATTTTCAGTAATAAGCATAGGTTTTTACATCAAGAAGTATAAGCTGGAACTTAATATGCCAGTGAAATTGCAATGGCTTATTCTTATTTTATCTGTTACCTATATTTATGGCCTTATATTTATTTGGAATCCGATAATAGTATATTCCTCTTTTTCTGCAAATTTTGATTTTCCGGTTATCGAAATAATTACAAATAATATAAGTATGTTGTTAATCAGTATTTTGATTAATGTTTTTGTTTTCTTTATTTTGCCAAAAAAGATTAAGCCTTTATTTGTTCAGGTATATTTGTTTTTATCATTGGTAGTACTGCTGTATAGTTCAATTATTCCTTTTGATGTTGGTACTTTACAAATTAATTTCTTTTCTCAAGAGGGTAATTTAGTCGCAGATTTGTATTATTATATTTTAGAGGCAGTATTGATAGTATCAACTTTTTTCATTATTTCAAAAGTATTCAAATCAAAATATACTAGAATAATTATATATTCCTTAGTGATACTAAATATATTTCTTATTGGGCAAAGTCTTTATTTGGGAGTTAAGACGGGTTCTTTCTCTTCAAAGCATAAATATAGTGGCAAATTAATTGAAATACCTTTTTCAAAGACTGAAAAGAATGTTGTCTATTTTATTATAGATGAAGCTCAAGGCTGGCTTATGAATGAAATATTTGATAAAAATCCAGAGCTAAGAACTAGTTATGATGGATTTGTTTGGTACCCAAATTCAGTCTCTGAATCAAATTTTACCTATTCTTCTGTTCCATCTATGATGTGTGGTGAAGATTTTACGGTTGCTAATATGAATAAAGACGATACATTAACGATACTTCAAAAGGTAACTAATACTACTGATTTATTCTATGATAATATAAAGGATAAAGGCTATTATCTAACGGCAAATCATTTAAAGTATGCTCATTCAAATCCTTTAAAGGTAGATAATGTACTGCCAAAATGGTGTGAAAAATGGTCTGAAGTTTTAGATATTAAATATAAGGATGTATTTTGGTTCAATCGTTTATGGCAAAATGCTTTGTTTTCAAGTGTGCCACTATCTCTAAAACCAGGTATTTATAATCATAATAAATGGTTTGATAAAGTTGATATTACTATTGTTAAGGAAATAAAATCGTCAGAATTATTGAACAAATATGTTTATGTAAAAATATTGCCAGAAATATCGAATACTGATAGTGAAAAATCTAGTTTTATTTTTATACACTCAATGTTTACGCATGCTCCATGGGATATGATAACCACAAATAATGAGCTTATTAGTGATGTTTCTCCTTATGAAAACCAGAAACAATTTATTGATTTTTTTGTAAATTGGATACAATGGATGAAGGATAATGATGTTTATGATAATACTAAAATTCTTCTTGTTTCTGATCATGGAAAATCATGGTGGAGAACTAATCATAAAATAGACCTATCTGACTTTCAATTAGAATTTACTGAGGATGGAAAAATAAGTATTTATGAATTTCTACGACTAAACCCGTTGATGCTTATTAAGGATTATGATAGTAGAGGTCAGCTAAAAGAAGATTGGAGATTATTAAGTAATATGGATAGTTATGCCATAGCTTTTGATAAAAATGATCCTACAAAAATGGACTCAACTTCTAGAGAAATAAATACTTATTTCACAGAATGGCATAATGATATTAGAGAGAGGAAGAAGTATAATATAAGACGAGCTTTTAAGGTTAATAATTATGTGTTTGATCTGGATAATTGGGAGCCTATAAATACTGATGATGAGAAATAAAGTAAATAGTAACAACAACAATTATTCGAAATATAACCACCTCTTTCGCCATGGGAGACCTAGCTTTTTAGTGCAGAAAGTAATTCTTTAGAAAAGGGAGTAGTGTTGGTAATTGCATTGCGGAAGATTGAATTTATTAAGGCTATTTAGTGTCAGCAAGAAAACGCACTATTTAACAATAAATTTCTTAGTCAGATTACCATTATCAGTGAAGAGAGTATAGTAATATATACCTGCCGTATAATTACTTACGTCGATTTTAATACTATGTTCGCCTTTGGCCTGATCTTCTTTTTCAATTCTCCTAACTAATTGCCCGTTTGAGCTAATAATTTCCATAGATACATTTGTTTTGTTTTCCAATGCATATGGGAATGTAATGTCATATTCGGCAGGATTAGGAAAAGCCTGTCCTAGTTTAAGCCCGTTATAATAGTTTGGACTTTCAATTCCATAGGTTCCATTATCCACAACTGGGAATAATGCAATAGCTCTATTTACTGAGCTAAAAATATGAGTAACCTGTACCCACAAATCAGGGTTTGGATAATGCCAAAGTGTAAATTCACGCCCATAAATATTTGATGCGCCTCCATGAGGAGAGGCATATAATCCCACACGATCATTATTCCAATATAAATCAGCAAAATCAACAGTAACAGTAAAGTTCTGATCTACAAATAAAGGTGTATTGAAATGTGCAATTGAATAATGTACTCCTGCTCCAGATAAAATATCATCCCACTGAATAGCAGACGATCCTAGTGTAGTCCCTGGGCTAGCAATAGTATATGGTGTTGAAACTCCTCCAGATGTGACATTGTAGGTTGTGCTGTCATCTAATAGATGAACACTTATTATCAAAGGAGTACCAGTGGTGCTGTTTTTTATTTTTATGCCTACCCTTACTAATACCTCTAGTACATAATACGATTCGTTTGGACCAAGTTTAAATCCTTGGGCAATGCCTTGTGCACCATTTTCATATGGAGTGTTTGGGTCTTGGTCGATATCCAAAAAGTTTGTACCAAAAAAAAATCCACTACCATTTGAATAGGTATATGAAAGCGTTATTGCATTGCCAGGAAGACTGTCAAAACTATTTAGTAAAAGTGTGTCTGTAGCACCATGCCCTTTGTCTTGTCCAATAACAATAGTGGTGGAAACAATAAATAAAATAAGTAAAATTAAATTTTTCATAATGAACGCTTTTATAAAAAAAAACTTGCAACACAAAGATATGTAAAATTTGTTTATGTAGTTAAACTAATGTGTTGGCGCAATTTTTAATTTATAAAGTCTATTCAATCCTTCGACCATTCTTTATTTAGATTATACAGGATTAATTAAATTTCCCCGAAAAATGACCACCTCCTTATCCAAGGAGGACTTATAAGCCGACATAGAAATTTGTAATATTAAACGCATCTTTTGCACCTATTCTTCTTTAGATAGCTATCGGAACTGCATCGACTAGACGCAAAATATGCCATTTACTAAATACAAATTTCTATCACGGCTTAGATAGCTTAAGAAAATTGTTAAGAAATAATCATGAAAAAACTTGTATAATGAACCAATGTTCATTATATTTGCAAAATAATTCCTTGATTGAATTAGTCAAGGAGAGAGTTTTATAAGTTTAATAATTTAAATAGGAGGTAATTATGCCATATGGAGATAAAACAGGGCCAAATTCACAGGGTCCAATGACAGGAAGAAAACAAGGATTTTGTATAGGAAACACATATGCAGGATTCGAAGCTAATACTCAATTAATAGACAGAGGAGGTCGTGGTTTTAGAGGAGGACATCACAATGAACCAGGAATGGGAAGAGGACGAGCTAATGCGAGATTTGGTCAAAGAGCAGGACAAGGAATGGGGCATGGTCGTAGATTTAGTGATAATGCTACACCAGTAGATATTAATAGCAAAACATATATTGAGAATAAGATTAGTGCGCTGAAAACAGAGCTAGAGAGATTTGAAAAGGCTTTAGGTGATTTGAATACTTCAAGTAATTAATTTGCTACTATTCAGTACAATAGTTCGTTGAGTTTTTGTTTCTCGCAAAGCCGCCAAGACGCAAAGGGTTGATTTTGTGATTATTATATATTATTGCACAAAACCGTAATCGCCTGACTGTGTGATTTATATAAAACATTAACGGAGTATTGTCAGTATTATTAGTGTAAAATTCAATAAATAAAGAAACTCAGTATATTATTGATACTGAAATGGGTGAGTATTATTTATTAATATCTAATCTCAATAATTGTAGTATCAAAAGGTAGTACACTAAAAAAGATACTTGTATCCTTAGTTATGTTATTGCGGGTTAGTTGTGCATCCACTTTATGTAGTCCCTTATATGATTCAGTGCCACCCCATGTTTTTCCGATCCATGTTAATGTAGAATCAATGTGGCCATAGAAAATTGGATGCAGATCATTATAATTACAAGTATCACAGCTAAAACCAGTAAAACATCTAAATACATCTAGATTGTTTGTGTCAGGATTAGTATTAATAAACCTTGGCTTAACATAGCTTATTGGATCAATATAAATAATATAGTTATTATCTCCTCCAACGCTAATTTTTTCAATGGAATTGTCATCAATGCAGTATTTTCTCCACTCAATTGCAAGGTATTCAAAATACAAGCTTTTATTAAGTTCACTTATGCCAATAAAATAGTCGCCTTGTGAACGTAAATCTATAGTTATAGAGAAATCTCCGTATTCATTTATTGTTGTATGAGCAACTTCTTCAAACCCTACTTCATAGGAGCTTTTTATATCAAGTCTATGATAGATTGTTACTCTTGGTTTTTGTAATCCATTAATATCTTTTATGACATTTTCAGTACCATTAGTTCTTAATTGCCCATTAATGGTAGTGATAATCTCTTTACCTTCTTTTTGACAGGAATAGCTAAAAGTCATTATTAATAATAGAAAAATTATTAATCTATTCATAATTATTGGTTACAGTTTTGAGTTTTATAGATACGACGAAGATACTAAAATATTGAAATAATCGTATATAATAAATGATTTATAAATAGTATGGTCAATGATCCACTCTCTTTTCTTAATAAGAATGAAATTCTAAATTAGAATACGTTGTTTATTTACTCCTCATTATCCTTCCGAAAATCTATCCAATATTTATTTAGGGTTCCTTTCATATCTTTACGCAACATTAGTATGCCAAAAAGGTTTGGTAATGTCATAAAGACAATTGCTATTCCCGAGAAAGTCCAAACAATAGTTGTATCAGTAAAGGAAGCCACAAAGAACCCAATTACATATAGCAATCGGTACCAAACAACATATTTCACTCCCCATAAGTAGGTGACAGCACGACCTCCGTAATACGACCAAGCAATAGCTGTGGAGAAAGCAAAAAGTAAAAGCCCAATGGTAATAATATATTCGCCATAATCACCAAAGTAACTCCTCTTAAAAGCTTTAATTGTAAGAGGAGCGCTGCTAAGCAAACTCATACCTTCGATGGTATATTTCTGATCAGTTATTATTCCATTTAATACAGGAATATTTCCGGTATAGTGCTTATCATTATAGCTTACAATAATGTTTTCGGCTATGGAGCGAGAATGAATGATACTCAAGTTATTTTGTATTGCGCCGTTTTCTACAATTAAATCACCACTAAAGAAGTTTATATCTTTTTTATTTACAAGATATAAATTAAGGTCTTGGGCATCTTGTTTATTATCTGTATCATAGGTTCTCTCAAGTACTTTTATGCTTGCATATTGAAAGGTATTTTCATGTTTTTCGTTCCATACACCAGAGGAAATCAATGCCAATCCGGTTAAAGTACAAATAAGAATAGTGTCGATAAAAGGCTCTAAAATAGCAACCATTCCCTCGGAAACTGGTTCATGAGCTTTTGCCGCAGCATGTGCAATTGGAGCTGACCCTTGGCCTGCTTCGTTTGAGAATAATCCACGGTTTACACCTCTATTAAAAGCAAAGGCAAATGAAGCTCCTAAGAAGCCACCTGTTGCAGCAGTACCATTTATAATATCACCAAAAATTGCTTGAAGTGATGGGATAAAATTCTCCCAATTATAAAGAATTACAGCAAAAACGCCAATTAAATATATCAATGCCATTCCTGGAACTAATTTGTCAGTAACCTTTACTATTCGCTTTATACCACCTATAATTACTATTCCAAGTAAAATTGATAAAACCAAACCAGTTATCCACTGCTCAATACCAAAAGTACTAAGTACTGAGGTGCTGATACTATTGATTTGTGGCATATTACCAGTGCCAAAAGAAGAAATAATTGTAGCAAAAGCAAAGGTAGCAGCTAGCCACTTCATCTTAAGCTTATTCTTCATATAGTACATCGGTCCACCTGAAATAGAGCCATCAGCTGCTTTTTCACGGTATTTGTGAGAGAGAGTTACTTCAACAAATTTGGTAGTCATTCCTAAAAATGCAGTAACAATCATCCAAAATAGGGCAGAGGGGCCACCAAGATGTATTGCCAAGGCTACACCTGCAATATTTCCTGTTCCTACAGTACCAGACAATGCTGTTGCTAGAGCTTGGAAGTGAGAAGCATCGCCTTCATCAGTATCTTTATCGTATTTCCCAGTAACAATTCTGAGAGCATGTCTAAAAAATCGAATCTGAGGAAACTTTAGGTAAATTGTAAAGAACAATCCTGTTCCTAATAAGATAAAAACAAACCAAGGAGAACCACCAATAAAGGAATCCAATAATTCTAAAAACTCATTAACTTTTTGT
>JAOZKO010000318.1:1820-3374 GCA_029935325.1 Bacteroidales bacterium | reverse complement strand
GTGTCCCGGCATTATCAGAATTCATAGCCGTTTGGAAAATTTCACCCCTAACCGTGAATGTATTTTCAAATACCCAAACATCTGCTATACATTTATAAACATGTATCTTATTTTGGTAGGCATATGTAAAATACTCGCTATTCATTGCACATAAATTAGCTCCAGGCATATCAAATACCTGTAAACATGTCCAAACACCCGATACATTTCTTACGTAAAAAGCTCTATGTATATTTGGAGAAACAACTATAAATCTATCATCTAAATTTGCATCCTTACAAATAAAATATTTAATATGCCCCATAGCATCTATATTATCTGCCTCTTCAATATCACATTGAATAGTGTGTTCGATAGATACAGTAGGATACGGGGCCATTTGAAGATGGCCGCTGATATTACTAAAAACTAATTTTTCCCCCTCAAGTTTTTCTCCATTTAATAAGAAAACAGTTGCAGGAGTTGAAAATAATAGTCTACAAAACCTTCTGCTGTGCGGATCAGGACTGTGTATTATTGTCAATAAATTACCTAAAGAGAATTCTTGACTAACAGCATACCACCTATTCCACCCATCATAGACTCTTTTAAGTGCATTTGTATTACCATCAACATCAGTGGGCCAATACTGACCTAATGCTCCCTCGGTACCGTTCCAAAGGACACCGATAGCATTTCTGAGGTCTAAATCTGTAATAACTTGATGTTCATGCAAGCCTAATTGATCTCTAGCTGCTCCAACAAAACGATAATCACCCTCACTAAAAAACGATTCATCAATAAGCGACGTATTATTCGAATAACTATACTTTATATTAGCCATATTAAGAAATATCCTCGCCACTTAAGCTAAAATGTTTAATGGGAGATCGATAAGAGGATCTTAAATTAATATTATTTTTTGAATAAGGGGATTTAGTCGTCCCATATAATGTACTTTCTGTCATTTCTATTACAGTCCCACAGACAGAAGTACTATGATTCAAAACAAATTCATCCTCATTATCAGAAGTTGGTATGTACTCTATTAAAAGTGAATCAAAAATCGGAGTATCATCAATATTTAAAGGACCACTAATAAGTAAATATGCGATAATCATTTCATTAGTCGATCCTACTGGTACATGTAAAATTCCGGTATTAAATGTAGAAAAATATCCAGCTTCATTTATACCTTCTTCAAAAGAAGTCATTTGAACTAAAGGACCATCAATAGTTTGTACACTATGCCATGTATTTCCTCCATCAATAGAGATCATCCACTTTATATCATCATCATCAGATATAGTTTTTGAATGATTAGCCGATATTATTGATCCCCATAAAGAAGCATTAATTACATGTTTTAATGCCCAATTCCCGATGTTATAGCCAACAACATCCCCTATTCCTACATCAATAATATCACAATAGTTGTTATAGTTGTCTTCAGCCAACCCAATAAACATTGATATTAATCTTTCCTGGGCTGTATCAAGAGGGTTAATAACACGAACTAAACATCTATAATTTCCAGCTCCCCCTGTAGTTGTAGTGTCATTATCCTTTTCAAAT
>JAOZKO010000318.1:0-1810 GCA_029935325.1 Bacteroidales bacterium | reverse complement strand
TCGCACTGGAGTACCAATTATCGACACTACTGTGATATCTACTTAAATTTACATTACGAAGATAAATACCATATGTATAATTATCATTGCCACTAGTCAATCCAGAGGTGTAATTTGAAGACATCATTACAAGTTGAGTTGATGTACTTGGACCTACCATACGGTCTTGATCACTTGATGATAATTTAACCATAACAACAATCATAGGTAACGTGTCAAAATTACCAGTAGGATCTGTAAAATTAGATACAAACATGGTGCGCATAACACCTTCAGATGTAGCAACAGAATTAGTAGCATTACTCTTAAAAATCCAACCAGAACCATTCCAATCATATCTAATAACTGTGGCATAACCAGCAATCGAATAATCGGGACTACCTATATACAAAACACCATTATAGGCAGCTACAACTCCACCACAATTATAATCTTTTCCTCCGTACGTAAGATTAAGATCAGCAAGAGTAACCGGGTTAAAAAAATACACAAGCTCATCACCGGTAGCTCCCACTATAATTTGGCCTGAACCATTGGCACCATTATCTATAGTAACGGAACAACCAAAATACCCATATCTACTAGGCACTGGATTATCTAGTGACGAAACTTCAGTAATTGCTAATGTAGAAGTATTTATATCAAAAATTCTAACACGCCCCTGTGACGGTTTAGAACCAGTGTATTGTTGATCACCTACTAATATTCTATTACCAATTTCATCCCAAACAAGGAGGGCATTTGAAAGAAGATTATCATTATCTGCAGGGTCATGAATAACACCTAATAATTGTGAAGAAATTTCTGACGAAGTATTTGTAGTAAAATCATGCTGACATATTTGCAGTGTAGCATTTAAATCAGTATCAATAGCTAAAATTGCAAAAACATTATCAAACATTTCTCGTACAATAGGATACCTATATAAACTTCCGGAATAAGTATCCTTTCCACCAACAGAAACATAACTTGATTCAGTCATTAAATTTACAATATGCCCTTGCGATATTCCGGTAGTTACCTTTATACCCCACCCATCTAAAACAATATCATTCGGATCGTATATCAGATCAGTTTGATCACAAGTATCTCTATAATCAAATTGATAATCCATAGGATCTGTAGAAAAATATTCGAATGCTTGATTAAAAACAGCACCACCACCAACCTGACCTAATTGAAAGTTACCAGTACCGGCAGCAGCTTCTAAATCCTCGGATAATTCACCCCATGTATAAGAAATTATATTTATAATAGGTGGTAATCTAAAACGTTGATCAAAATTAGTATCATCGGTATTGAACCTTTTATAATCGTCACTATACTGATCTTTTGTTGATGTAAAAATAGATTCTGTAGGGTAATTACATATTACTTCTGGTTGCCAATCGCCAAGGGACCAAACACCGTTATAAAATAATTGATCAACATCAACAAGAACAGCACTGCCATTATCATCAAAAGCACCAAATGTAGACGTTTTTAAACCATAGTCACCACATAAATTACCTACCCAATATAAAGGACGTAACATGATTAACTTCCCTGAAGTATTACGTTTACAATAACACCATGAAATGTACCGACTTCAGATGTTATAACTTTTATTGTATTTTCCAACTCAAATTTTGGATGGATCAGGGCCAGTCAATACGCCGATAAAGATAAGCGATATTATAACGTGGATTTCAACCGCACCGATCACGCTGCTGTTGCTGCCGCCTATGGCGTTAAGTCGTGGCGGGTTGAGAACCCCGAAGATCTGGAGAAGGTTTTGGCTATGATGAATTAGTATTTACGATTCAATTGA
>JAOZKO010000074.1:10318-10874 GCA_029935325.1 Bacteroidales bacterium | reverse complement strand
TCAGAAAATGTTTGCGCATTTATGTTTGTCATTAATATCTGTAATAATATTATGATTATTACAGATTTAAGTTTTTGTGGTTTCATAATAATTTGAATGTATAAATATTTTTATTGAATAATATTAAATTCTATTCCTGAATAAAAGGCTCTTCCATTACTGCTATATTTATAGAATTCAAATATATACGTGCCAGCTGGCAACCATAATGGTAGCCCAATTAAAACTTTAGAATCTACAAATCCGTTATCTCCATATTGTATAGCAATTCCATTCATATATAAAAATTGTGATGAACTATTTCCTGAACCAATAATTCCAAAGCTTGTAATTTTCACAACCTTACCTACAGGGACAATTAGAGTATCTCTAACCCAAATATGAGTTGAATTTGTTGACATATCCTGATAAATAGCTCTGCTAAACTGCAAATTTCCTTGTGCATTTATTCCTGAGAAAGTTAGTAATAGTCCAAGAATCAATGATAATTTGATAAGTTTTTTCATTTTTGCCTCTATATTAATTAATCTGTTTGCCTTGGCGATGCCAATGTTTA
>JAOZKO010000074.1:0-10308 GCA_029935325.1 Bacteroidales bacterium | reverse complement strand
GGTATTTGGTGTTGATGCTTGTGGTTTATCTGTAAATAGCAACTGCTTCCATATTGTCCCATCATAAAAGTAAAATCCTGATTTCACGTCTGTTTGAAAAATAAATAATCCAATACTTGGATTGCTAATACTATCCCTTTGGGCTTGAGTTAAACGAGGTGTAAGTATTCCTTTATTTGTAGAGTTCACTTGAAGTACAGCGGAGTTTTCAATGGAATCTAGACCAATAGAAACTCTTCCCTCTTTATAGTAGATTAAACTATCATTTACATTCCATCTTGCAGAATCGTAAGGTAGAACTAAATAGTTTTTATCAGAAATACTCAATGTATCATTAAGAAAGCTCAAAGTCTGCAACTCATTCAAAGTATCGCCATCAATTTCTGCTGGTAATTTTACAAAGCCACCATTAGCTAAAAATATAGTATCATTAGATATGCTAAGCACTTGTATTTCGTTGTTAGCACTGGTATCATTATAATTTAAAGCTACAGTATTACCGCTACTAATGGATAGCATATTGCCATTTAGTGCTAATGTTTGGCTGTCTGGCCCTGTTGGTCCCATTATTCCTGTTGCTCCTTGTATTCCTTGTGCTCCAGTTGCTCCGGTCATTCCAGTCATTCCAATAGCACCAGTATTTCCATCCACACCAGTAGCACCTACAACTCCAGTAGATCCCGTAGCTCCAGTAGCCCCAGTATTTCCATCCACGCCAGTACTGCCCGTTGGTCCAGTAACACCAGTATGACCCATTGCGCCAGTTGGTCCGTAAGTTCCAGTTGCACCAGTATTTCCTATTATTCCATTTACACCTGTTGCTCCAGTCGCTCCTGTTGGTCCTGTAACAAATGGCCCGGTTGGTCCACTAGGCCCTGTAGTTCCTGTAGCACCTGTTGGGCCTGTTCCACCCGATGTTCCTGTTGAGCCTTGTACTCCAGTTGGTCCAGGTGTAGAGCTTCCGCTAGTTTTGGCATATAAGGCATAAGGCACACTTAGTAATTGGCTTGTGCCAATAATAGTATAGTTTGCTCCTCCGTTAAGGTCTGTTTCTGATTTTATAAAATATGGGCCATTTGACCAATCAATAGTAGAGAAATCACCGCTAATAACTGTCCCTAATCCTATTTCAATACTTACCAATCCATTGGCATTAGTAGTCGGGTATTGTCGTTCTACATATACAGCTGAGCCAGTTGCTGTAGTTTGTAAAATACTAATTTGCATTCCCACAGCATGAGTAGTCATCAACTGACTATTGGCATCACGTATTACAGCTTGGTAGCTCATTTTCTCAGGGCTTTGCGCCAATAAAGTTGAGCTTAGTAATGTTATTAACAAGAGAGTAAGTAGATTTTTCATTTTATTTGTTTTTTATAATTTTAAAGGTTTTCACCATTTTATTATTGTCTATTAGCTTTATAAAATAGATTCCATTGGTTAGTTCGTTCATGGCAATTTTAGTTTCTATTCCTTGAGTTTTTATGGTTTTAAGCAATTTGCCAGTAAGGTCGTAAAGTTGAATACTAAGGTTTGTAAAATCGTAATTACCAATATTTAATACAACGTATTTATTAGCAGGGTTAGGGTAAGCAGAAAAGGATAAATTAATTTCCTTGGCTTTATCAATTCCAATTACCACGGAAATCTCGTAAGGCTGTTGAACTCCTTGTGCCACTGAGCCGCTAGTGTCGGTATTCGTTGTATAAACAGTTTGTCCTACCGTAAAACTTGCAGAACCAGTGGTGTCAGTAGCTTCACCACCAGCAGTTGTAACAGTTTCTTGCGCCGATAATCCTATTGTTAAAAAACAGAGAAAAGTTATTGAAAGGATTTTTATTATAGAGTAGTTCATCTGATGTGTTTTTAAAGGTATTAGGTTTTCATTAGTTTAGTAATGTCCAAATTTATGAAAAAAATCAATAGGATTTTATAGAGAGAAAATTATTTTATTTCTGCATCTAGAAATAGTATTTTAGGGTCAGTATTTTATCAAAATTATTAATATGGGAGTGGTATACCTATTGAAGTCATACGATGACTCAAAGTCATCGTATGACTGGGTTAAAAATTTAGAATGGAAGTCCTACCATCAAATCTTGCACAGTGGGAGTGCGACTTAAAGTCGCGCCCCCACTAAAATCTGAAATAGTCGGAGGATTGATATTGAAGTTTAGAAGTCTTTGAATCTCTACTGTCAAATCAGCAATCCGATAGTTTTCGAATCAACATACCTAAGATTTTTTTAAGTAGTCACACCGTGACTCCAAGTCACGGTGTGACTACGATTTAAAAAAAATCTACAAAGGATAGCTAAAAGATAAGCCACTAAAGTTTGAGCTAATAATAGGAATAGTTTTTAGCTTACAATGATTTCTGTTTACCACAAAAGTGCCTATGGCATAACCTAGTGCGCCACCAATTAACACATCTGTGCTCCAATGTTTGTTGCTATACATTCTTGAGACCCCTTCTAGTGTTGCTAAACTATAAACCACTATGGGAACCCAAATAGTTTCTTTATAATGAGTGCCAACTACAGCAGCAAAGGTAAAGGCCATAATGGTATGACCTGAAGGGAAACTTGTTCGATTCCAATCGCTAGTTATTGGTCCATCCCATAAATATGGATTCAAGGGATCCGTTTGATATGGACGATGCCGATGTCCTATATGTTTAATAAGAGTTACTACCACGCCTGAGTATAAGCTTGCTTGAACAAAATCCATAGCTACTCTTTTTGCTTTATTATTTTCGGCAAAGGCACCATAAACATAAAATCCCCCCATTAGAGGTAGGGTATAATACATTTTGCCAAATGGATCAAAGAAATATTCGTTGGCTTTATCTATTCCATCACTTTGATTTCTTTGCCAGAATTCAGCTATTTGCCTATCCTGAGAATACAATATTGCTGCTGTTCCCAAAACAGAGCCTGTAGCAATCCATTGATTTCGGCTCCATTTTGCTGGACTTATTATAAATGGCTTTATGTCTTTTCCCAAACTAGCAATATATGCTTTGTCCACCTTGCAGTTTAAGCTATCCTGCGCTTGTGTATTTTGCAAAGCAAATATTATTAATAAAAGGAAAAGTATATATTTTCTCATGCTTTATTGTTCTCTAGTATTTATTTGTCGAATTGCTTAGCCTCCTCCCAATAAACGTCCATTTCGCTGAGGCTCATTTCATCCAGTGATTTATTAATCTTTTTGGCAGCCTTTTCTAAATATTGAAAACGCTTAATAAACTTCCTATTGGTTTTTTCAAGAGCTTCATCAGGATTAACATCAATAAATCGTGCGTAATTTACTAGAGCAAAAATAAGATCACCAAATTCACCTTCTATCTTCTCTTTAGAATCACCCTTTTTCACTTCATGGTGTAATTCAGAAATTTCTTCCTCAACTTTTTCCCATACTTGCTCAGGTTTTTCCCAATCAAAACCAACACCTTTTACTTTTTCTTGAATGCGTATAGCTTTAATAAGCGGAGCCATAGACTCAGGGACACCGCCTAATACTGATTTCTTTCCTTCACTAAGCTTAATTTTTTCCCAATTGCGCTTTACATCCTCAGCATCTACAACTTCCACTCCTCCATAAATATGAGGATGGCGACGAATTAACTTTTCACTAATTCCTTCTAGAACATCCGTAATATCAAAAGCATTTTTCTCTTGCCCAATTTTAGCATAAAAAACTAGATGAAGCATTAAATCTCCAAGTTCTTCCTTAACTCCATCTAAGTCATTCTTTAAAATGGCATCAGAAAGCTCATAGGTTTCTTCAATAGTTAGGTAGCGTAAACTTTCAATGGTTTGCTTCATATCCCACGGACAAGCATTTCGCAAATCATCCATAATATTCAAAAGGCGCTCAAAAGCTTTTAACCTTGGATCATTAATCATATAAATATATTTGTGGAAATTAGAAAGTTTCTAGTCTCCAGTTTATGTATTATTAGATTGTGTTATGTGTTATGTGTTATGTGTTTTGTGTTATGTGTTTTGTGTTTTGTGTTTAGTGTTTAGTGTTAATGTGTTTTGTGTTTTGTGTTAATCTAACTCCGAACTCCGAACTTCCAACTCCGAACTCTAAACTTCCAACTCCGAACTCAAAGTTTAATAAGCCTTAGCAAATACCACTCGACCTTTTGAAGGTTTGCCAGAATATACGCAAATGCCTTCTTCGGAATCTTCATAATCCAAAGGAATACTTCTTATGGTAGCTTTTGTTTCCGTTTTTATTCTGTCTTCTGTTTCATTAGTACCATCCCAATGAGCCATTACAAAGCCACCATCATTTTTGATAATTTCTTTAAACTCATCCCATGTATCAACACTGTGAGTATTCTCATCTCTGTGTTTCAATGCTTTTTGGAATAGGTTATCTTGAATTTCATCGAGTAAATCCAAAGCTTTATCTCTAAGTCCTTCCATTTCGGTGAATGACTTTGTTAGAGTATCTCTTCGTGCAAGTTCCACAGTATTATTCTGCAAATCACGTGGGCCAATGGCGATTCTTAAAGGCACACCTTTGAATTCCCATTCAGCAAACTTATAACCAGGTTTCTGAGTATCTCTATCATCAAGCTTAACTCTAATACCAACTCTTTCAAGGTCAGCTTTTATCTCTTTACCTTTTTCAATTACTGCAATCCGTTCTTCCTCTTTGCGATAAATAGGTACTATTACTATTTGAAAAGGAGCTAATTTTGGTGGTAATACCAAGCCACTATCATCAGAGTGAGTCATTATAAGCCCACCTATTAATCGTGTTGAAACGCCCCAAGAGGTAGCCCAAACATGTTCAAGTTTGTTTTCTTTGCTTAGGTATTTAACATCAAAAGCTTTTGCAAAGTTTTGACCTAAAAAGTGAGATGTTCCTGCTTGTAATGCTTTGCCATCCTGCATCAAAGCCTCAATACAATAAGTTTCTAATGCGCCACCAAATCGTTCATTCTCAGATTTAACACCTTGTAAGACAGGCATTGCCATAAATTCTTCAGCAAACTGAGTATAAACACCGAGCATCCTTTCTGCTTCTTCTTCTGCCTCAGTTTTAGTTGCATGTGCAGTATGACCTTCTTGCCATAAAAATTCTGCAGTACGCAAAAACAAACGAGTACGCATTTCCCAACGCACCACGTTGGCCCATTGGTTCACAAGTATTGGTAGATCTCTCCATGACTGTACCCATTTGCGATAAGTATCCCAAATAATGGTTTCACTCGTTGGCCTAACAATTAATTCTTCTTCTAATTTTGCATCAGGGTCAACCATAACGCCGCCTTTGCCATCATTTTTTAAACGATAATGAGTTACTACAGCACATTCTTTGGCAAAACCTTCAACATGTTTAGCTTCTTTACTAAAAAAAGATTTTGGAATAAATAATGGAAAATATGCATTTACGTGTCCAGTATCCTTAAACATTTTGTCTAATGCTGACTGCATCATCTCCCAAATAGCGTAGCCATAAGGTTTTATAACCATGCTTCCTCTTACTGCTGAATTCTCAGCCAAGTCAGCTTTTAGTACGAGGTCGTTATACCATTTAGAATAATCCTCTTTTCTTGTTGCAAAATTTTTAGCCATGCGATTTTTGGTATAGTATTTGTTTAATTCGTAAAATATAATTGCAAAAGTAAATAATATTGATTAGCAGAACATAGCTTTTCAAAATAAATAATAGGAGGAACGCTTTATGAGAACATGGACAATTTTTATCAGCATCGCAATCACAGCAGTTTTGCTTTCATCATGTAGCGCATCATACGATGCCGCAGCATACGAAGATGAAGCTTTTTACAACCCATATCGTGAAAAGAACCTAACAAAAAAGCAAAAAAGACTTGAAGAGAAACTTGCAAAAACTAATAATGCAGTAAGTTCTTATTCTGGAGACGTTACCGAATCTCAGAATAATAATGGTACAGAAGCACCAATAGTGCAAACTTATACCGATGATAATGGTGATGTTTACGTAATTGAGGACGAGAGTTTAGCAGATGATTATTATGATTATTCTTATACTCGTAGAATTAAAAGATTCCATACTACTAGCCCAACATACAGGTCTTATTATGATGATTACTATATCGACGATTACTATTGTGATGGTAGTCCTTATGGTTCTGCAATTTATGTAACAAACTTTTATCGACCATATTCTTATTATGGTGGTTTCAATATGAGTTGGAGTTTTGGTTGGGGATATCCATATTACGGATACTCACCATATTACGGATACTCTGGTTACGGTTATGGTTACGGTTACGGAGGATATTATGGATCTTACAATCAGGGTTACAACCATGGATATAATAATGGATACTGGGATGGCTATTATAATGGTGGATATAGTGATGGAAACGGTTATTGGGGAAATGATTATTATAATGGAGGAAACTCTTATTATGGTCACAGAGGAGGAAATAGCTCTAATGGTTCCACTGGCAATAGATCAGGAAGTATAAACTCAGATATGACACCAAGAAGTACAAAATCAAAACTTGCTGCCACGGGTTCTGAAACTGGATTAAGAACTGGAGCAGTAGGATCAGCTGGAGTATCAGGAACAAGTACTAGTAATAGATCGGATGCTAGTGATATAAACAAAAGCAAAACTGCAGCGAAAAGTCCAACAGTAATAGGAGCAACAGCAGTTACTACAGGAAGAAGCGGAAGCCGAGAAAACAACCTAAATAGTAGTGGAAGTTCTGCACAGCCATCAACAAGGGCAAATAGCCCAGCAGCAAGTGGCGCAGCCGTAACAAATACTACACCTGCTTCAACTAGGACAAATACCACTCCAAGCAGAACAAATACTTCTGCAAGAGCTAATACACCAAGTACTACTAGCAGACCAAGTTCAACAAGTACAAGAAGCACAGCAAGTACACCAGCTACAGGTTCAAGAACAAATCCTAGTTATAGGAAGACATATTCAAAGCCTGCACAATATACCCCAAGAAGTAGTTCTACATCTTCAAGGAGCACAACTACAAATAGGAGTTCATCTTCAGCATCTTCAAGGCCAGCATCAAGTTCAGCCAATAGAAGCTCAACTACTCCTAGCAATACAAGAAGTAGCAATACAAGAACAAACACAAGAGGATATACTCCTTCACGAAGTAATACAAGGCAAAGTTATACACCTAGTCGTTCTTCAAGTTCAACAAGGAGTACGCCAAGTAGCAGTAATAGAAGTAGTACTTCTCCTTCACGAAGCAGTACAAGAAGCAGTAGCACTTCTCCTTCACGCAGTAGTAGCGGATCAAGAAGCTATACTCCTTCAAGGAGTAGTTCAAGTGGAAGTTCTTCAGGCTCCACAAGGTCATCTTCAAGCTCAAGTAGAAGTAGTGGTAGTACGCCATCTAGGTCTTCTTCATCTAGTAGCCCAGGTAGAAGATAAGTATTATAAACTCAAACTCCAACAATAGTGGAGTTTGAGTTTTATTTTCAATAGGATTAAGAATTATAATTATTTTAAAATTATTAGCATGAAAAAGTTAATTATCATAACAATTACGGCCATTTTTAGCCTTGGATCATACGCCCAGAATGATGTTGATGTACTAAGATACTCTCAAACAAGAGTGGGAGGGACAGCGCGTTCAATTGCATTTGGTGGGGCCATGGGTTCACTAGGAGCTGATTTTTCTTCACTAAGTGTTAATCCTGCAGGAATAGGTTTGTTTAAGAAATCTGAGCTAAGTGTTACACCAACTTTTTACTTCTCAAGATTAAATTCGGATATGGATGGAAATAGCTCCACAGGAGAGAAGGATAATTTTAATATGAATCAGTATGGTGTTGTATTTGTAAACGACCTAAGAGCTAAAAAAGGCTTAAAGTATTTTCAGTTTGGAATAGGTGTAAATAGAACAAATAATTTCAATAATTATTATCATATTACAAATGAGAATCATGATAACTCAATGATGACTGATTATCAAATAGATGCATATAATACTGATCCTACAGATTTAGATCCATTTTCAACTGATTTAGCATGGTATAATTATTTACTAGAGGATACTGTTAGAGTTAATGGGGGGCAATTGGCATATACTAGCCCGATATCAGAAGGTGGAGTTCATCAGGAGCTGAAAAACATTACCTGGGGTTCTACAAATGAAATGACAATAAGCATGGGTTCATCAATTAGTGATATTTTTTATATTGGAGGATCCGTAGGTTTCCCTTTTGTTCGATATTTCGAACAGTATGAATATATGGAGCAAGATGTGGCAGATACAATACAAGGTTTTGATAAGTATTTTATTGACCAAAAGCTTGAAACACATGGTAGCGGAGTAAATTTTAAATTAGGATTTATAGTTCGTCCATTTGGGTTTTTAAGGTTTGGCATTGCATTTCATTCACCAACTTGGCTAAGCTTAAATGATGAGTATTCTGCAAGGATTACACGTTTTTACGAAGATGGATCACAAGATTATAAAGACTCACCCATTGGTAGATTTGATTATAATATAACTACACCCATGAAGCTAGTTGGTAGTGCAACTTTTTCAATAGCGCGATTCTTTTTGGTAAGTGCTGATGTTGATTATATTAATTATTCCAGCGGAATGCTTGAGTCAGGAAACTATAGTTTCTTTGATGAGAATGCCGAAGTACGTGATAAGTATAAGTCAACATTAAACATAAGAGCAGGTGCAGAAATAAGATTACGCCCTATGTCATTTAGAGTAGGCTTAGCTCGCTATGGCAGCCCATATGTGGATGAAATGAATGATGGTTCAATGATAGTAGCAAGTGCAGGCCTAGGTTATAGAAATAGAGATTTCTTTATGGATTTAGGTGGTTCTTACAGTCTTAAAAAGGAAGATTATTATTTATATGACTCACGCATAATTGATGCTGCAGCATTAGAGTATAATGAGATTCGAATTGCAATTACTGCTGGGATTAAGTTTTAGTGGGGATTGTCTCTCGTAAAGACGCAAAACTTGTTTATCAATAGGCTATAATAACATCCTATTATAAAAGAAAAGCTTGTATAAAAAAAGAGCTTGTCAATAATTGGCAAGCTCTTTTTTAGTTTTATTATTTGGTATTATTTACCATGACAATGCTTATATTTCTTACCACTACCACAAGGGCATTGGTCGTTTCTTCCAACTTTCTTTTCCTTAACAATGGGCTGAGTAATTTGTTGTTTTTGAGTATTATGACCAAACTTATTTGGATCTCCTGCACCACCACCAATTTCAGTTCTTCCTGTTTGAAGCTTGCTAGGGTCAAAGCTAGCAGGTTTTAAGTCTGATTCTAGCTGAACCTCTTTGTTCCCTGCTAGATCACATTTAATCAAGAACGAAATAATTTCACGATTAATTCGGCTAATCATTTGTTGGAAAAGCTCAAAAGACTCAAATTTATAAATAAGAAGAGGATCTTTTTGCTCATAGGAAGCATTCTGAACAGATTGTTTTAAATCATCCATTTCGCGCAAATGCTCTTTCCATGCATTATCAATTACTTTAAGGCTAACTATTTTTTCGATGCTAAGAATTACATCTCTACCTTGAGAATTATATGATTTCTCTAGATTTGCAATAATGTCCATTGACTTTAATCCATCAGTCATTGGAATAGCTATATTTCTGTACTTCTGGCCTTCATTTTTATATACATTTTCTATTACAGGAAATGTTTGTTTGGCAATACGTTCTGATTTTATTTTATAATTTTCATATGAAAGTTCAAATATCTTTTGAACCATCACATCAGCTTTAGCATCTAAGAAATCTTTTTCATCGTATGGAGATTCTATTCCTAGATTACGAATTAGTTCCATACTGAAGTTTTCATAGTCACGATTGTCTAAATTATCAGCAACAATATTCTCCGATAAATCATAAATCATATTGGAAATGTCTAAAGCCAAACGCTCGCCGTCTAGTGCATTATGACGTTTTTTATAAATAACATCTCTTTGAGCATTCATTACATCATCATATTCCAAAAGGCGCTTACGAATACCGAAGTTATTTTCCTCAACTTTTTTCTGAGCTCGCTCAATTGATTTCGATATCATTGAATGCTGAATTACCTCACCATCTTCAAGTCCTAATCTATCCATAATTGAAGCAATACGCTCTGAACCAAAAAGGCGCATAAGATTATCTTCCAATGACACATAGAATAGAGATGAACCGGGGTCTCCTTGTCGTCCAGCTCTACCTCTTAACTGACGATCGACACGACGTGAATCGTGACGCTCAGTACCAATAATTGCTAAACCTCCAGCTTCTTTTACTCCCTCTCCCAATTTAATG
>JAOZKO010000073.1 GCA_029935325.1 Bacteroidales bacterium | reverse complement strand
TAGCTAAAGAAGCTGCTTATTAATTCAATAAAAAGAATCCAAACAAACCACGATTTGTTGCAGGATCTATTGGCCCTACTAATAAAACTGCAAGCATGTCGCCAGATGTAAACGACCCAGGATTTCGTGCTATTACCTATGATGATTTGCGCACAAACTATTATGAGCAAGCAAAAGCTTTAATTGAAGGTGGTGCTGATATACTTTTAGTGGAAACTATTTTCGATACATTAAATGCCAAGGCCGCTCTTTTTGCTATTAACGAATTAATGATAGAAAAAGGGTATAAAATCCCCATAATGGTTTCAGGTACAATAACTGATAATAGTGGCAGAATGCTCTCAGGGCAAACATTAGAAGCATTCTTAGTTTCACTTTCACATATTGAGATGCTCAGTATTGGCCTCAATTGTGCTTTAGGAGCTCACGAAATGCGACCATATTTGGAGGAACTTTCGCAAAAATCACATTATAATGTTTCGGCACACCCCAATGCTGGACTACCAAATCAATTTGGAGAATATGATGAAACCCCTGAAATTATGTCGGAGCATATTCATGATTTTCTAGACAATTCATTTACAAATATTATTGGCGGATGCTGTGGCACTACACCCGAACATATAAAAGCATTTGCTAAACTGGCTTCAAAAGCAAAAGTAAGACCTCTACCCCTGCCTACCACTAAAACAACAATTAGTGGATTAGAACCACTGACAATTCAAGCAGAAAGTAATTTTGTAAATATTGGTGAGAGGACAAATGTAAGCGGCTCTAAAAAGTTTGCTCGATTGATTCGTGAGAAAAAACATGAAGAAGCATTGGAAGTTGCCTATAATCAAGTGGAAGGAGGAGCGCAAATAATAGATGTATGCATGGATGATGGGATGCTGGATGCAGAGGAAGAGATGGTGAAATTCCTAAATATGATTGCTTCAGAACCCGATATTGCTAGATTACCAATTATGATTGATAGCTCAAAATGGGAAGTAATTGAGGCTGGGCTAAAATGCCATCAAGGGAAAGCAATTGTTAATTCAATTAGCCTAAAAGAAGGTGAAGAAGTATTTATAGAAAGAGCTAAACAGATAAAAACTTATGGTGCAGCATGTGTGGTAATGGCTTTTGATGAAAATGGACAGGCTGCCGATTATCAATCTAAAATAGATATTTGCCAGCGTGCATATAATATACTTACCAAAAAAGTAAATTTCCCAGCAGAAGATATAATATTCGATCCAAATATATTGAGTATCGGTACTGGAATTGAGGAACATAATAATTATGCCAATGATTTTATTAATGCCACTAAGTGGATAAAGCAAAACCTACCCCATTGCAAAATTAGCGGTGGAGTAAGTAATCTATCCTTTGCTTTTAGAGGTAACAATACAATTCGAGAGGCTATTCATAGTGTATTTTTATATCATGCTATTCAGGCAGGAATGGATATGGGAATTGTCAATCCTTCATTATTACAAATTTATGATGATATTCCAAAGGAACTGCTGCAGTTGTGTGAGGATTTAGTTCTTAATAAACGCACTGATGCCACTGAAAGATTATTGAGTTTTGCTTCTGGTTTTAATGAAGAAAAGAATAAAATTAAAAAGGAAGAAGCTTGGCGTAAGGAGAGCATTCAAAAGAGATTATCACACTCATTAGTAAAAGGTATTACACAATATATTGATGCTGATATTGAAGAAGCTCAGCAACAGCTACCCTCTGCCATTAGTATTATTGAAGGTCCATTAATGGATGGAATGAATACCGTGGGAGAGTTATTTGGTAGTGGAAAAATGTTTCTACCACAGGTGGTGAAAAGCGCTAGAGTAATGAAAAAGGCAGTGGCTATTCTTCTTCCGTATATTGAAGAGGAAAATCAAGGAGAGCGGAGCAGCGCAGGAAAGGTATTATTGGCAACAGTAAAAGGCGATGTGCATGATATTGGAAAAAATATTGTTGGTGTTGTATTAGCCTGCAATAATTTTGAAATAATAGATATGGGAGTAATGATTCCTACTAAAAATATCATTGAGAAAGCTATTGAGGAAAATGTAGATATTATTGGCTTGAGTGGATTAATCACTCCTTCGTTGGAAGAGATGATTCACTTTGCTAAAGAGATGGAGCGACAAAATGTAAAGATTCCAATAATGATTGGAGGAGCAACTACATCAGAGATTCATACAGCAGTTAAAATTGCACCTGAAACACAGAATCCAGTTATTTATGTTAAGGATGCCAGTCAAAGTGTAGGAATTAGCGCAAAGCTGATTTCAAAGCAAAATGCCGATAGCTTTACTAAAGAATATCACGAAAAATATATTGATATTGCTGAGAAGCACTTTGAAAGACAAAAGAAGAAGTCCTATATCAGCATAGAAAAAGCAAGATCGAAGTCATATAAATGGGATGCTGACAAAGCAATGATTTACAGGCCAAAGCAATTAGGAATTCAATATTTTACCGACTTTGCTATTGAAGATATAATACCATTTATCGATTGGAATTTCTTCTTCCATTCGTGGCGATTAAAAGGTAAATATCCAGAAATATTTAATGACCCAATTAAAGGTAAGGAAGCTCAAGAGCTTTTTGATAATGCACAAAAAATGCTAGAGCAGATAATTGATAAGAATATGCTTAAGGCAAAGGCTGCCATTGGAATTTTTGAAGCAAATTCATCTAATGAGACTATTGATTTACAATATCAGAATAATTCAATTGAGTTTGAATTTCTAAGGAATCAGGAAGACAATAAAGAAAATAATTTATGCTTAAGTGATTATATTGCACCAAAATCTTCATTAACCAAAGACTATATGGGACTATTTGTGGTAAGCACAGGATTTGGTATTGAAAAATGGATTGAGCATTATAAAAAAGATGATGATGATTATAGCATTATTATGCTTAAAATTCTTGCCGACAGATTAGCAGAAGCTTTTGCTGAATTAATGCATCATAAGCTAAGGATTAATTTGTGGGGATATTCTCCAGATGAGAATATTGATCAGGAGAATTTCCGCAAAGAGAAATACAGAGGTATAAGACCCGCGCCAGGTTATGCTGCATGTCCAGAGCATAGCGAGAAGCGTAAGATTTTTGACCTATTGAGCATTGAAAAAGAGCTTGGAGTTGAACTAACAGAACAGTATGCTATGTATCCAGCAGCAAGTGTTAGCGGCTATTATTTTGCCAATCCACAAGCTAAATACTTTAATATTGGTAAAGTATCAAAAGACCAAATAATAGACTATGCTGAGCGGAAAAATATTAGCCAAAAAGAAGTAGAAAGGCTGTTAAATGCTAATTTGAATTATTCTTAAACCCATAAGTACTTAGAGTTAAAAATTATAGGTTATTAGGTTATTAGGTTATTAGGTTGTTAGGTTATTAGGTTATTAGGTTATTAGGTTATTAGGTTATTAAGTTATAGGTCAATCAATCAACACAAAACACACAACACATTAACAATCCGATAGCTATCGGATCAACACAAAACACAGAACACAAAACACAAATATCATGAAAGTAACAGAACATATAAAGCAAGCTAAAGAAACACTTTTCTCATTTGAGATACTACCACCATTAAAGGGCGAGCACATTGATCATTTGCAAGCGAATATTGCTCGTTTACTGGAGTTTAACCCTGCCTTTATTGATGTTACATATCATCAGCAGGAAGTAGAATATCGGGAGTTGCCCGATGGTAATCTTGAAAAGAAAACAGTACGTAAAAGGCCTGGAACAGTGGGAATATCAGCTGCAATTCAGTTTAAATCTCAGAAAGATGTTGTGCCTCATTTAATTTGTGGAGGTTTTAGCAAAGAGGATACCGAGAATGCTCTTATTGATTTGCATTTTTTGGGAATTGATAATTTACTAATAGTTCGAGGCGATCCTGTTAGCAATCAGCGATATTTTATTCCAGAACAAAATGGGCATAAGCATGCATTGGGATTAGTAAAACAGGTTTCTAACTTAAACAAAGGAATTTATTTGGATGATGAATTACAAAATTCTCACCCTACTGATTTCTGCATTGGCGTAGCTGGTTATCCCGAAAAACACAGCGAAGCTCCAAACCAACAGTTGGATATGAAAAACCTTAAGGATAAGATTGATGCTGGTGCAGATTATATTGTTACTCAAATGTTTTTTGATAATCAAAAATATTTTGATTTTGTAAAAGAATGTAGAGCAATTGGCATTGATGTGCCTATTATCCCAGGGATTAAAGCATTAGCAACAAAGAAACAATTAACTATTCTACCCCAAACTTTTCATATCGACCTACCAGATGCCTTGGTAAAAGAAGCATTGAAGTGTAAGGATAATGTAGCTGTTAGGCAATTGGGAGTTGAGTGGGCAATTGAGCAATCCAAGGAACTTAAAGCCATGGGTGCACCAGTTCTCCACTACTATACTATGGGAAAATCTGATAATATTGAGCAGATTGTAAAGGCTGTTTTTTAGGTTTCTTGAATATTTTAATACTTCGTTGAGTTTTTGTTTCTCGCAAAGACGCAAAGGCGCAAGGGGTTGATTTTGTGATTATTATACATTATTGTATAAAACAGTAATCGCCTGACTATGTGATTTACAATTCTAAACGACAATAAAAAAGCCCTAGCAAAATTGCCAGGGCTTTAATTTCAATTCATTGAGTTTATCTATTTACAATCATCTTATATGTGATGCGTTGGCCATCAAACTCCACAGTATAATAATATACTCCTTCAGCAATTTTGTTGGCATCCAATTGTATTAACTGGTTTCCTACGCTAACATCATATTCTTCTGATTGTATCATCTGACCTAATACATTTCGTAAATCAAACTTAACTTTTCCAGATTGTGGCACATAATAATTAATATTCACTGTTCCAAAAGCAGGATTAGGTTGATTTTGCTCTACGCTAAATACATCTCCTGTGCTACCTTCAATACCTACATCATTCATTCCTAAATACGTCTCACATGTTTGGTCATTAGAAGCGTCTGCATCATTAACCAATAGTACTTTTGCACATAATAGGTAATAACCTACAGGACAATGATAGGTTGTTGCAAATGTATAATCTACTGAATCACCAGACAAAATAGTACCACCATAGGTTTCACTTGCTATTGGTGTTGGCCCTATTGAGAATTGTACTGGCACAGCACTTATTGACTGCAAACCAAGGTTTTTGATTCTAAGTGTAACCTGAGTATCGTACGACATTTTTGTTGTATCAGGAGCCCATAGAGGAGAAACGGTCACCATTACTGCAGCTGCATCGTAAGGTGCTGCTGAAGTAGATAAAGCTATACAACTAGAATCATTATGCGTATATGTATCATATGTAAGATTTGTAAATGCACATAATGAATAGTCTGCATTAGGCCCTTGGTAAGTAGTTACAAATGTGAAACTAGCAGTAGAATCAGGAAGCAAACCGCCTGCAACAACAAAATTCTCGGTCACAGTTCCAGTAACATTAATTTCATAATTTACAGGAATAGTAGTTAAGGTATCTGTTCCAAAATTCTTAACAGTAACTGTAACAGTATTTCCCATAGAACCAATAACAGTGCTACTTGATGGTGCATCAATTGATATAACACCAGCATCCTTAGGAATTGCTGGCAATTCTATACAGAAGTCATCAATTGCAAAACCATCTGCTGCACCACTAGTATTAGAGAAGAAATTAAATCTAAATTGAATTAGGGAAGTTGAATTATTAAATTGTGATAAGTCATAAGTTGCTTGCACCCATCCACTAGTTTGCCCTGTCCAATAATGAACTCCTCCTGTTTGAATAGTATACCAATTAGTTGCCAAAGGGTCACCCATAAATCCTAATACTATCCATGTATTTCCTCCGTCATTAGAATATTGTAATGAAACTCCATCATTAGCTAATAGGTCACTATTATACCAGAATTTTAGAGTTGCGCCACTAGCATTTGTAAAATCAATAAATGGGCTTAGTAAATTCGAATTAGCGCTACTACTATAATTAGAGCTTAGCTTGGTCATCCATACGTTTGGAGCACTATGGGCACTATTAATACTTGTTCCTTGTGGTATTCCCATTTGCCATTCTGCATCATCGGTCACCCATAATGATGGAGCAACATCAAAGTTATCGCAGAATGTTGGTACTGCTATTGTTATTCCGCCATAGTTAATACAGATAGTATCATTATTAAGATTACTATCCGCCACCAAGCTAGTATAGGCACATAATGGGTTTGAACCAGCTAAAGTTGTAATTGAAGTAGCAAATGTATGACTAATAGTATCTCCTGGTGCCAAAGCTCCATTCCATGTTTCATTAATTGCAGTACTATTACCATAAACATAACTTATACCCATAGTAAGGATAGTATCCATACCAAAGTTCTTAAGTTTCACCATTACAGGAGTAACTGTTCCCTGAGCGGCATAATTAATATGTGGTGAGTGAAATAGAATTACTGCAGCATCATTGGCCTGAGGAGTAAATTCGTCAGCACCGATATCGGGTGTAAGAGTATCTCTAAGCTCCCCATCGATATCAGTTGTAAGCCATGATAGAGAAGTTGCATTAGCATTAAGGTTAACAACAGTAACATGTAAGTCATATTCTGAAATATAACCCGGATCAACACTTATAGAATTAGGGTCTTTTCCACTAGCTGCCTGTAGGGCTGTTAGATTTGCAACTGCACCAGACCAATATGCATACTGGCCTCCTGAACTGTAGATATTATTGTAATTACTTGATATTATTGCAGTAGGAGAGCTAACATAATAAGCATAACCTGTACCGTCCATTATAAAGTTATTATTTAATAGCTTATTATTGCTACCAGAGGAAACATAAATACATCTACTGTAATTTGAGCCCCCTTTAATAAGGACATTATTATTTGTAATATCTTGATAGGTTGAATTATATAGATAGATTCCGTATGAGGAGCCTGTTCCGCTAGTAACTCCAATAAAATTATTATATACTCTTCCATGATTTCCAGCTGTAGCATCGCAGTAATATATTCTTAAGCCATAGTGATAATTACCTGGGCGTGCATCAATAACATTATTTGAGATTTGCATAGCCCCATCAGAATAATATAAATACAATCCATACCCATAATTAGAAGTAGAACCATTTTTAATAATATTATGATCAAATACAACATTATTTGTATAATAGAATTGAGCTCCATAATAATAATATCCTTCAATATTATTATACTTAAACACTAGTCCATTTTCTAATCCAGTTATTGAGCCTCCTCTCATAAACACGCCATAATAGCCATTTAGAATGTCGTTATGTGTAAATGTGTTATAATTATCCAATCCTCCACCTGAGTATATAGCAGCACTTGTTGTAGATGTATTAGAAGCTCCTTTGATAATATTTCCATGAAAGATATTATGAGTAGCCCCATTATTAAAAACTAAAGCTCTACCAGCTGTTGAATTTGTTGCTTCAATAGTTAAATTCGTAAATCGCACCCAATCAACACCATTGAAATATACCGTATAGTTGTGAGCGGATGTTGCACTATAAGAAATAGTTACATTAGTACTGTCCATGGTACTACTTTGAAAAGTAATAGTAGCAGTATCAGCTGCTCCCAAGATAGGGCTTAACATTATTTGCTCTGTATATATTCCAGGATTAATATTAAGCACAACATGGCTATCGACACCGCAAGTACTCAACTGCATTACAGCATCACTAATTGTCATAAAATCAGCAGTAGCACCACCAATTGTGTAATTTCCATGCATTGACGAAACACAACCAATTAATGTAATCATAATAGTATCATTAATATTATTTGCATCTGTTAGGTTGTTTGGATTTTCTGACCATGCCTTTAGATAGTTAGCTCCTCCTCCAAAGTTATAGGATCCTATATTTACAGAATCGGCAGAAGTTCCTGTGGGTAAATTCCCACTCCAGGTATATGAAGTTTGTGTCACACTATTCATAGTCCAAGCAATTGTAGCAGTAGTAAGAGTATCTGCACCAAAATTCCTGAGACTAATATGAACACTATTTACACCAACTGTTACTGGTGACAAAGGAGCATCAACATTTGTTATCCCAGCATCATTAGCTGGAGGAGTAAATTCATCTGCTCCAATATCAGGGTTTGTTAAACTTCTCAGCTCGCCATCAATATCAACAGTAATATCACTTAAGTGTGTTCCTGTATTATTAAGATCAATGCTTGCGCTATGCAAATCTGTAGCCGAATAAAACATTGGGGCAGAATTTTTAGAATGATAATCTTTACCACTAGCCGATTTTAATGAAGCAAAAGTTGGCCTATTTCCATTCCAATAAGCTAAGTTACTTCCTGTTGCATAAAAATTATTATAATCAGATGAGACTATTGCTGCTGGGGTACTAATATAGTATGCATATCCACCGCCTGTATTGGAGAATATATTATTCACTAGCTTAATATTATTTCCACTTGATATATAAAAGCCACGAGAACTAGTACTTCCGCCTGTGATATTAATAGAATTATTGTAAAAATTATTATAATTGGAACTATAACAATAAACTCCATACCAGCCACTTGCTCCTGAACCATTTAAAATAATAAAATTATTTGCTATTAAGTTTGGACTTTGCGAGTTGCCATCAGAATAGTAAACATACATTCCATAATGAGCACTAGAAGAATTTAGATTAATCGTATTTCTTGTGACTGTAATATTATCTGCATAATAAAATCGCACTCCATAAACACTACTTGAAGAACTACTGTTTTCAATATAATTTGATTTAAGCTCTGTATTTTTTTGATAATACAAATACACTCCATAATAATAAAAATTAAGTATTGTATTATTTTCTATTATATTACCATATTGTAAATTACTACTAGAGCCATAAAAGTACATTGAATACGAACCATTCAAAATAACGTTGTTTCTAAATGTATTATACTGATTAACACCTCCATTTGAATATATAACAGCATACAAATTACTTGAGGTTGTTACTGTTGTTCCTTCAATCACACAATTAAGAAATTCGTTATATTGGGCTCCGTTGGCAAGTTCCATAACTCTACCATAATTAGAACTATTTACAGCAGAAAGGGTAAGATTACTAAAGGTATAATATTGACCGCTTATCTTCATTGTCCATGCAGCATTACTTGACAAAGTATAATGCAATTCAACATCAGTACTATCTCCACTTAATGATGTAAAAGTAATCCGAGCATTAGTATCAGCCCCATTAATGGGTGGAAATACAACACGCTCTTCATACACACCCGAATCCACTCTGAAAGTTACTGGACCACATATACCAGCAAGTACTAATGCATTTTTAGCAGCATTAAAACTTGGATAATCATAAATAGCTCCCCCAGCTGTATCACCAATAGTATATATTCCTGACAAACAAGCATTAAATGTTACCGTTGCTGATGTGTCATTAATATTTACAGTATCTACTATATTATTTGGCAAAGATGTCCAAGATTGGAATGTATAAACTCCACCTGAAAACATCGTTGTATCAATATTAACAGTATCAGAACTCATTGCAGCAATATTTCCTATCCAATTAATAGAGTCATGCTGACCATTTATTGTCCAATGTATATTAGTTGATGTCAAAGCAGATGTACCATAATTATTCAATTTAACTTTCAATACTTCAGTATTATTAGATACTACACTATTAATAGGCCACACAATATTTGATATACCAGCATCAACAGATGGATACCCTACTACATTTACAAATGCTGTAGCCTGAGGACCAACACAATTAGTAGTATGTGCGCTAAGCCAATACTGAGTAGTATCATATAAAATGGGTGTTTGAAATGTTGAACCAACAAATACTGGAGTACTGGTTGTATCCGAATTATACCACCAAATTAGATTTGGAGATGTGGCAGATAAACTTGCTGTAGTTCCATAATTAGAAGTAGCATTAGACGTTATTGGCATAGCTGGCATAAAATTAGAATTTATATTAGCAGCTAATGTATCATTTGTATTAAAGTTATCTGATGGTAAATATACCCAAGCTTTGAAATCAAATACTACATCACTTCCAATTGCACTTACATCAAGATTTGCTGGTGTGCTAAAAGTATGAAGTAAAGTGTCACCTGGTTGAATTGTATCTGATAGGCTTTCAATTACTGGATTAGTTAATCCTGTCCAACTATATCCAACAGTAAAGCCTCCATTTACTGAGGCACTTCCATAGTTTTTAATTAATATACTTACGGTCTCATTTGAATCCAAACCACATGCTGAAACAGGGCTAAGTATTGCTATAACTCCCGGATCGTAAGGTGAAGGCATAAATTCATCAGCTCCAATATCTGGTATTATAGTATCTCTAATTTCTCCATCAATATCATCAAAAATCCCAACATAAATACCTGTTCCATTCAATTGATTAGTATTTATATGAAGATCAGTTGCAGAAGTATAAAATGGTGCAAGCGTATCTGAATGCTGTCCACCGCCTGTAGTTGTTTTCCATGCAGCAAATCCACTAATCTGTGGAGACACTGTACCAACACCATAGGAATATAAGATATTATAATCATTTGTAAACTTAGTATAAACTACAGGAGTAAATCTAAACAGCTTTGCTCCAGGAATAGAATTTGTAAATATATTATTCTTCAAGACTATATTCCCTGAAGGAGTAGAACCTGGATTATTATCATATATTTGGAATGAGGCTGTATTTGTATAGGTTCCAGTTACCGAAACACTATTATGATATACATTTACATAAGTAGCACTAAACATATTAATAGCGCAACCCCAATGACTCTGGTTCAATTGTTTATAATGAATGAAATTATTTACTATCAGGT
>JAOZKO010000072.1 GCA_029935325.1 Bacteroidales bacterium | reverse complement strand
CATAAAGACCTAGCTACAAGAGCTGACAGACAAATAGTAATAGAAGACGGAGAATTATTATAGAAAATGGAAAAAAGAAAAGATAGTTTTGCAGCAATTGATTTTGAACTTGCAAATGGTGTAAGAAATAGCGTTTGTTCTGTTGGCATTGTTGTAGTTGAGAATGGCAAAATAGTAGATGAATATTACTCATTAGTTAGACCACCAAAAAATTTATACCATTGGGGAAATAGCCGAGTAACTAAAATATATGCCAAACACACTAAAAACTCACCTAATTTTCTGGATATCTATCCTGAAATAAAGAAGCGTTTACAAGGTCGCAATATGGTAGCACATAATGAGGACTTTGACCGTGATGTATTAAAAGTAGTAATGCAATACTATGGTTTGGATATTAAAGAGCTAAATATACCTGAGAAATGGGAATGCACTGTTGAAATCTATAAAGCCAAAGAAGTTGAATCCGCAAAACTAAATCGCCTTTGCAAAGCTTATAATATTGAAATTGAACATCATAATGCACTTTCTGATGCTCGTGCATGTGCTCTGCTTTATCTTTTAAGTTAATCTATTTTTAAGATTTTGGATTAATTATAGCTATAAAAAAGTATATTTTTTAGTCTTTCTTCAGGGCAAACCTTTCCTTTAGTTGTTTTTTACTTTCTCAGGAAATCTTTACAGAATCAGTTTAGCATTGACACTTATATAGCTCAGGAACTGTGTGTTAGATTGGTTTTAATAATTATTTCCTTTTCATTTTTTTCTTGAAAAAAACGAAACAAAAAAATACTAAGCGTTCTATTTGCACCACTCAGCAAAATGTAAGAAACTTACTTTTGCTTTCGTTAATTGCAAATAGACAAGAAACACAAACGCTTCCTCCCAAAAAGGCTTCCCATTGCCCGCTTGAGTTTCTGGCCTCCCCACTATTCAGCGACGAGTTCATACATTCTTCAAAAGAATTTCGTTTATTTTCATTCAATTGACTGACAATCAATATTGTTGCAAAAACATGAGTTTGCCCTGAGTATTTCTTTCCTATAAGCTGTAATATTCCTCAAAATATCCTAAATTTGTCCCCATTATCAAAACTATGCAGTATTAGGTAATACACATAGATACGACAACACTTATATTTAGATTTATATTTTGGCAGATAAACGCAATTATACACGCACCTATTTTATAATGGGCCTTTTGATAGGGCTTATTATTGGGTTAATTGTAAGTTATAGCCAAAGGGATAACAATACTGAAAGTAATTATTTTCCCATTACTTTCCAAAGTGAAACGCCAATAAAAGTTGATAAGGTAGATAAACCAGAATCAAGAGAAAAAAAGAAAAAATCAAAAGTCAATATAAAGCAATCTCAACTACCAATTGATAGTATTAGTATTGATAGTAATGCAATTATTAGCGATAGCCTGAATGTTGATAGTCTGCTAAATGATTCCATATCAATGTTAGATATTGATTCTATTGATGATAGTATTTATACTACCGATAGCCTTTTTAAAGAATCTACATATGACAATATGGATGACACATTGCAATATACAACTCTAAATATAGAACCAACTAGTTCAGATGAAATACATATTGCTAAAGACGAGCTTATTTATGCACTTTATGTTCTTCCGCAAGGACTTAAAAGTGATTTTCTTTGCAAAAGCAAAAACAATAGAGATAGTCTGTTAACTAATAATATTACTAGAAATAGTGATAATGGCTTATATGTTGAATTTTGGCATTCACCAGTTAATTATACGGGTTACAAACTAAGTAGCAATACATTAGTTCTTTTTGGAGTATATGAATATACTTCAATACGGCTAAAATACTTGCCTGATGGGTTATTACGCTTACATTATCATCGTAGGTCCTATGATCTAAAATGCACAGATGTATTTATTCCATTACTAATAAAAAAGTAAGCTGGAAACAATAATATTAAATCTAGCACGATTTGTTAATTCACTTTTTAGCTAAAAAGAAAATTAAATTAGAAATAGAACACAATATTTAAATGAAAATAAGTTTTGTAAAATATCATGGAGCTGGAAACGATTTTATTATCATCGATAATCGTAAAAGTAAGATTGAACTTTCTAAAGTCCAGATTGAGAGACTTTGTCACCGAAGGTTTGGCATTGGAGCCGATGGATTGATGATATTAGAACATTCTGTGGATTATGACTTTCGTATGAAATATTATAATTCCGATGGTGCTGAAGGCAGTATGTGTGGCAATGGTGGCAGGTGCATTGTGGCTTATGCTTTTCATTTGAATATTATAGAATCCAAAACCCATTTTATTGCTGTAGATGGCGAACATCATGCTAAAATCAACATTGTAATAGATAATATACTAGACATAAGTTTGGAGATGAATGATGTATCAGAGATACAAACTAAGCCACACTCCTACTTTATTGATACTGGATCTCCTCATCATATTAGTTTTGTAGATAAAGTTGATGATATGGATGTATTTAATAAAGGCAAAGAAATAAGACATTCTGCCGAATACCAAAGTATTAATGGTGCAAATGTAAACTTTGTTGAAATTGCTGATGATTATCTTAAAATAAGAACATTTGAAAGAGGTGTAGAAGATGAAACTTATGCTTGTGGTACTGGAGCTACCGCTGCTGCAATTGCTTTTTCACAAAAGACAAATAAATATAATAATGAAATTAAAATCAAAGCACTAGGTGGCAATTTAAGAGTGGCTTTTGATATTAATGATAATGTTTACTCAAATATTGTTTTGAGTGGCCCTGCAGAATTTGTTTTTTCAGGAAATATAGAACTATAATGGCAAAAATACAAATACAAATAAGAGATTTGGAAATGGAGGATGCTTCCTTTATTTTAGAAGTAGAAAACAATAAAGAAATTTGGAAAGTTAGTCATACCCAAGAAGATTTTTCGCTTAAAGATATCGAGATTTTTATTGCAAAAAACCTTGTTGATGGTTTATTGGCAGGGCAAAAAAGATGGATGATTACTATTAATAAAAACAGATGTGGTTGTATTGATTTGTTCGATTACGATGTAAAAAACAAAAGATCAGGAATAGGTATTGTAATTCATCCTGATTTCCAGAATCAAGGTATTGCCTCAAAGGCATTGGATTTAATGATTAAGCTTTGTAAAAAGGATTTAGAACTCTATCAAATGTTTTGCACTATTATGCCCAATAATCTCCATAGCATCAAACTATTTGAATCTAAGGGATTTGTTAAATCAGGAACTCGAAAAAATTGGACTTTCTATGAAAATAAATATTTTGATGAATTCTTCTATCAATTAAAACTATAAAAAAAATGAGCACAAAAAAAATAATAGTATTCTTTATTATTGCTGTAGTAATAATTATTGCTGCCTTAATAGGCTTTACTAGCTATCGAATTTTTACAAAGCCTATAGTTCAACTCAACAATAAGGAAAGTGTAATATTCTATATTCCAAGCAATTCAACCTACGAAAGCGTTAAATCAAATATAGAGCAGCAATTGAATATTAATAGAATTGATATTTTTGATTTTATTGCAAAGAAGAAAAAATACCCTTCAAATGTAAAGGCAGGACGGTATAGAATTAATGATGGAATGACTGCAAACCAATTAATAAATAAACTTAGATCTGGAGATCAGGAAGCAGTAAAAGTTACTTTTAATAATATCCGCTTTCTTCCTAAGTTTGCTGGGATTGTAAGCCAGAAAATGGAATTTGACTCTACAGACTTAATCCAATTGCTTTCCACACAGGCCTATATCGAGAAATTAGGTTATAATAAAGAAACAATAATCTCTCTTCTTCTTCCCAATACTTATGAATTTTGGTGGAATACTAGCGCTGATCAATTTATAAAAAGGATGCAAAAGGAGCATGACAAATTCTGGACAGAAGAAAGGCTAGCAAAAGCTGAATCCATTGATATGACTCCTACTGATGTGGCAATACTAGCATCAATTGTGCAGGAAGAAACCAATCAGACAAGTGAAATGTCGCAAGTAGCAGGAGTTTATATTAATAGACTGAAAGTAGGAATGTATTTGCAAGCCGACCCAACCGCTAGGTTTGCTTATGGTGATTTTAGCGTAAAGCGTATTCAGTTCGATTATTTAAAAATTGACTCACCCTATAATACGTATATGTATCCTGGCTTACCTCCGGGTCCTATTTGCATGGCGGCTCCAACAACTATTGATAAAGTATTAAATTACGAACAGCACCGCTACTTCTATTTCTGTGCTAAGCCTGACAATAGTGGAACTCATGTATTTGCAAAAAACCTAAGACAGCACAACCGAAATGCAAATGCATATCATCGGTATTTGAATAGTCAAAATATTCGACGGTAGATTGTTGTTATTGAAGAAGATAATCCTGCACTTCTGGTTGCCTATTAATGAAGAATATGAATCCTTCTATTAATAGTATTATTGCCTTTACTCTCAATACTAATAATATAGTAACCATCAGGAATATCTCTAATGTCTATTTCATTAATATCTCCTTTGGGCTTTATTTCTTTTGCAATTACTCCATTTATTGAATAAATTCTAATTAAACTTGGAGCTATTTCAGAATTCAACTCTAGGATAATTTTATCACTTGCTGGATTAGGGTAAATACTGATTGCCTGCTCAAGTATCTCAGATATACTAACTTCCACAACATCTAATACATTAATCACAAAAGCTTTCTCAAAAGCTCCACCATTCTGATCTTGAGATTTTATTCGTATATATTTTAATGCAGTATCTTCATAATTAAAGCTTATTGAACTATAAAGAATATCTCCTCCAATCATAAATTCACTATTATTGTCGTCGCCAGCTCCCACTGCGAAACTATATTGGTGAGTATCATTTGAGTCTAGATCAGTTGTTGTAAATGCTCCAATTAAGGTATGGGATGCCATGTTCTCACGAATAGTATCTGCGGAAAGAGCAATATCAGTTGGTAATTGATTTGGAGGAGGAGGGATTGCTGCTATTCGCCACAATTCAATATTATCAATACCTGAGTTACTACCCGTAAAGTGGAAGAAAATATTATCCCAATTACTAGGATTCTTTGCATTTGTTGCAGCAGTATCAAGACCTGCTGAAACATTATTAAATATAGTCGTCCAGGTAGTGCCGCCAATTGCTTGATATCTTAATGTCAGATATCCATGACCAGCATTTGCATGAGGCTCTAGTTTTATTTCTATTCTATTCCAACCTGAATTAATCAAAGTGGCACTTACGTGATTAGTCCCATTAGGAAGATACATTTTTGTACCACCATTTTGTGCTGAATAGAATCGCAAGCCCTTCTCAGAATTAGCACTACTATTTATCTTTCCATCATTATTCTGATCATACCCAAGTCCAAACTCAGAACCCCAATATTCTCTTTTTATATCAAAATAAATATAATAAATACCTGAATCAGCATAATTAAAATTAGGAAATATTGTATCTAAAGGTCTATTACCACTGGCATTAATTCCTCCACCATTTTGAGTAAAATGAATGGCATTACTATTATCATGAGAATATGCAGCTTGCACTTGAATATCAATTGACGTTCCTGCCAAAGTTGTTTTCCACGAATCTTTTCCAAATAAGTTTCCTACTGTTAAACTATTGAAATCATAATACGCGATGGTAGTGTCAGTTTGTGCATTCAATGCCCCAAATGACAATAATACTAATAGAGTTATGGCAATTTTTTTCATGTTGAATAATTAAAGTTTAAGATCAGATTTACTAAAAATAATTCTGCAAATATATAAATTTAACAACACAAACAACTAATTATTAACATTATTATTAATTAAAAAATTATAATGTATTTATTTAACAATCCTAAAGCGTTTTCTTAATATTATAAAACCCTACAATTCTATTTGAAGATATTTAACAAATATGATAGTTTTATATAGGAATAAATTGAAGGAGAATAAAAATGGAGTAATTATTAATCGAGAACTAAAAGAATACCTATGAAAACAACAAGTCAATTTTAGCCAATAGGGTTTCCCAAAGGTATTTCTTCTTTTCTTCTTTGCAGTTTTTTCTAAATGCTTCTTCCCTATTCTCTTTGTAAAAATCAACAATAGCATCAGCAATTGCCTTTGGTTCCACATCTACTACATATCCTGTTTTCATATGTGGTACAATTTCAGGAAGTCCGCCAACTTTTGTTACTAACATTGGTTTCTCGAAGTGGTAAGCAATCTGGGTTACACCACTTTGGGTAGCGGTTTTATAAGGTTGAACTACCATATCGCAGGCGCTAAAATATAATCCTACCTTACTATCTGGAATAAAATCGGTAGCTAATACCAATTGATTCTCAAGATTATTTTCACTAATAATATCTCTATAGATTTGTTCATCGGTATAAAACTCGCCAGCAACAATTAGTTTGATATTTGAATCCTTAATTCGCTTATCTGACATTGCCTTTAACAATAAATCAAGTCCTTTATAATCTCTAATAAATCCGAAAAATAATAAATAAGGTATATCAGCATCAAGCTGCAAACTAGATTTAGCTTGCTCTTTTTGAATTGGTTGTCCAAAATTATCATAGACAGGGTGCGGAGTGAATATTTTAGGTTTCTTCTGATCAAAGGTTTCCAAGTCATCCAAAACAGATTGCGACATGCAAATAAATCCATCAACAGCCTTCACATAATAATTGGACAAAAGCCTATCTCCAGGGCGCTTTTCGTGGGGAATAATATTATCTATTATACTAACCACCTTTGTTTTACCTTTTCCTTTGGCAACTCTAGCAACAGTTCCTAGAGCAGGTCCCATAAACGGAATCCAGAATTTTGTAATTAATAAATCTGGATTTAACCTTTTAATTTTCCTACCTAATTTGAACCACGAAAGTGGATTTACAGAATTTAGAACCACTTCAATATCTAAATCCTGAGGTGCAGGTTCATCAGAATATTGGGTTTTACCGGGAAACAGAAAATTTGGATATTGCAGACTAAAGGTAAAAATCTTAACCTTATATCCTGCCTGCTGATATGCTCGAGCTAGGCGCTCATTATAATTTGCTAAGCCTCCACGAAGCGGGAAGGCACTACCAACAATTACTACACTTTTATGAGAATTGCTCATTGTCTATACCCGAAGTTTCTTGAATATGATAATCGTTGCGAATAGATGAGTTTCTAGAAATAAGCTCACCTAAGAAACCCGAAACAAATAATGTTGTACCCATCATCATTGATAATAGAGCAAGAAAGAATACTGGTCTATCTGTCATATGAAACTGCTGAAAATAAAACTTAGCAAATACCAACCAGGCAGCAATACCAAATCCTATCATAAAAAGCAAAGTCCCTAATGTTCCAAAAAGGTGCATGGGTTTCTTTCCGAATTTTGAAATAAAAGTTACCGAAAGCAAATCCAAAAAACCATTTACAAACCGCTCAAGGCCAAATTTTGAATAGCCATAAGGTCGTTTTCTATGCTCAACTACTTTCTCTCCAATATTTGTAAATCCTGCCCATTTAGCCATTGCTGGAATATAGCGATGCATTTCGCCATAAACCTCCACCGACTTTATTACCTCTTTGCGATACGATTTCAAACCACAATTCATATCATTCAGTTTGGTTCCTGTCATTCGCCTAGTGGCAGCATTATATAATTTAGTAGGAATAGTCTTTGACAGAGGATCGTGACGCTTCTTTTTCCAACCAGAAACCAAATCAAATCCATCCTCCACTATCATACGATATAATTCAGGGATTTCATCTGGACTGTCTTGCAAATCAGCATCCATTGTAATAACAACATCACCTTCAGCAGCAAGAAAACCGCGATTTAATGCAGCAGACTTCCCGTAATTCCTACGGAATTTAATTCCTTTTACATTAGGGTTCTCCTTAGTAAAATTAGCTATTATTTCCCATGATTTATCCTTACTCCCATCATCAATAAAAATAATTTCGTAAGTGAAATTATTTTTATTCATAACTTTTACTATCCAGTCTTTTAACTCTGGTAAGGATTCCTCCTCATTAAATGTGGCTATTATTACCGATATTTGCATACTACTGTTCGTTTATATCTTTCTTAATAATTAGAGCTAATATTAAAGAAATAATAATCGGTGCTTTTATTGCCCCAATAAGTGCACCTTTTAAGCTCTTCATTTCTAATGCAGCTTCTTCTAAGCTATCATACATATCATCAACGTTCATTTCTGGAACTAATGCTAACCAATCAACAACAGAATTATCTACCATCTGGTTAAGGTATTCACTATCAATTACAGTAAACAGAACAAAATTGAAAATATTACTTATAATAGACGATACTACTAGTAGAACTAGTCCATATACAAATAATTGTTTGAAACTAATTCTTCCACCAATACTATTTCTAAATCTCTTTTGAGATCTTAGAGTATAAATAATTTGACCTACAATAAACATAAGCAATAGAAAAATACCATAAAAATAAAAAAGATGAATATTTGATACATATATCAACACCATTAATATAACTAAAGCTATTCCTAGTATTGCACCATGTTTAGCACTGTCAGCAAGAATTTTGTTTAAATGTTCCATATCTTAATATTATTTAGGTTAAAAGTGAAGCAAAGATAAAAAAATTAAGTATGTATGGGTGGCCTATATCATAAAAAATCAAAACTGAAGTTTCGAATGGATAATACCTAAATCTTTTTTTCCAATACCGTAAACTTCTAGTTTTAATAATTCATCAGTTATATTACATATATTTGCTCAATATTAATAAATCCATTATTATGAAGAAAATTATACTCATTATTATTCTTTCCTATTTCATTATTGGAAATACTAATTCTCAATCAGTTGCCTACGACTCTATCAATATTAATAATATTAATGCCTGGATTTGGGCTGATAATGTAAACTTTTGGGATCATCAAGGCGACTCAAAATACAGTGTAAACAGGCAAGGAAATTCAGTAAAAACCATGTTTAGTCAATCACTGATTATTGGTGGAAGAGATTCTGTTGGTAATATACGCCTATCCTATGATATGTATCTATCACCTGGCACAAGTAGTTTTCAGGTAGGTCCTATTTCAAATATTTATGATGCGGCATTCAATCAGAAATGGAATAATGTCTGGAAAATTAATCGTGCTACAATCGATAGTTTTATTCAGTTAAATGGCAGTTCAAACTATTCTGTTCCTGATGTAATTAAAAATTGGCCAGCTCATGGCGATATTACAAAAGGAGAAAGTGCACAATTAGCTCCTTTCTACGATATCAACAGTAATGGTATTTATGAATATACACAAGGCGACTATCCTTTAATAAAAGGAGACCAGGCAATTTACTATATTTTTAATGATGATACTGTTCACAATTTAAGTGCTAGCGACCCACTTAAAGTTGAAATTCACGCAATGGTTTATGCTTATAAATCTGATTGCGATACGAATTCTGCCCTTGGCAATACAATTTTTACAAACTACCGAATAATCAATAGAAGTAATAATACCTATTATAATACATATTTAAATACATATTCAGACATAGATATTGGACATCCATATAACGATCGTTTAGGTTGTGATGTTAGCAGAGGAGCATATTTTGCTTATAATAATGATACCACATTAGGCGATACAACATTAGTGGCTCAAGCAGTAGTAATTCTAGAGGGACCATATATGAATGCTGATGGAGTAGATAATCCAATATACGACCAAAATGGCATTCAAATGTGTGACGAAAGTATCAATGGGAGTAATTTTGGAGATTTTAATATTGATAATGAAAGGTATGGGCTTACAAGATTTATTGCCTCTACAAATAAAAAAAGCAACTATTCTCCTACAGCTACTGATACAATGACATGGCTTGAGAAAATCTATTTTGAAATGGATGGAAGTCTTGAAATTTATTACAGAAGTCAAGGATATGATTCTACCTTAAGCCCTCAAATAGCTTGTAATTTTATGTACCCAGGATTATCTGATAGTTGCTATTGGGGCACAGGAGGCATTGCATTTCCTAATGGTCAAAACTGGATAGAAAGCAATATAAATAACCCAATAGGTGATTGCAGAGCTAATGGGATAAGTGGAGATTTCACTTTTGAGCCAAATCAAATAGTTGAGCTAGATATAGCAATGGTTACTGCTTTCTCTGATACTGCAACTGTAATGGCTGGGGTTTCAGAGCTTATGCAAGCTGTTGATACAGTAAGGTATTATTATAAGAATAGCATCTACCCTTGTGGCGGAACTTTTTTGGATATTCATAAAACTTACGAAGTTGACGAACCTATGGGCCTTAGTATTTACCCAAATCCTGCTTCTACTTCCCTATTTTTAGAATATGGTGAAGACTTACAAAATGCTGATTATATAATTTATGATATTACTGGTAGGAATATTATTTCAGGAAAAACCACTGAAGATACGATTCATAAAATTGAAATTAACGAAATCCACTCAGGACTTTATATTATTGTTGTTGAATATAATAGCAAAAGAATTGCTAAGAAGTTTATTGTTCGATAGTGGTGATTATAACCTAAATTAATGGTTTTGTTTAGTATCTGACAAAAAAATAGACACAAATAGTCAAATATTTTTTTCTAATTTGGGCTAAAGCCCGTTGATAATCATCGTTATTAGGCGGGGCATTAATGCCCCGCCTAATAAAACTTTCGTAATTTGGCTTTAGCCCAAAATTAAGCACAAAGAATGCATATCGATAAATTTGAAATTCAACACTAATTTATTATGAAATTACATTTGTAAATGACTGTTTCAAAAACGAGAATAACGCAGTACAGAGCGTAGCGAAATCATGAACACAACAAAAATAAACACGATGTGAATAAATTGGCGTTTTC
>JAOZKO010000317.1 GCA_029935325.1 Bacteroidales bacterium | reverse complement strand
TTTGCACCTAGTCGATGCGGGATTTCTTTGCATAGCCTACGTTACGGAAATAAATTCTAAAGAAGAGTAGGGGCAAAAGATGCGTTTAATATTACAAATTTCTATGTCGGCTTAGTATAATTGGATTCTAAGCAGTAACAATCCGTCCCAAGCCATTATTAAGCTTATTCTGTAAAATATCTAGTTGGCGATATTGAATTAATATTTGCTCACGGGATTCGTCACTTACTTCTTCTTGAGACATTTTTTGTAATAACTCCTTTTTCATAGAGCTGATTTTACGTACTTTTAATGAATAAACACTACTAATACATGCTCTAGCAATTACCTCAAAATGGGTTTCAATGGTAGTAATTATTTTATGTTTTTCGAGCCAATTTGGGCTTAACGTATGTGGTTGTGTTAGTAAATCTACAGTAATTTTGCGAACACTTTCTTCGGGGTGATTGACAAAAAACTGCTCCGAAGGAATTGTATCCTGCTCATAAGCTTGCCTATATTCATCAAAAATAATTTGCAAAACAGTATCATTCATTTGCAAATCATCGCTTAGCAACTCCTCTAAAATAAATATTGCAACTTTCAATTGCTCTTCTTCTGTTTCTTCCTCTGCGTTTGCTTTCTCTTCTTCATCACCCATGGTAATACGAGCATCAGCAGGATTAAAATCCAGATTTCCATAATTAAGCAATAGGCGGATAAGCTCCTTTTCCTGAAACAAATCTCCCTCATCAACTTTTATTATCTGTTGTTCTGCTTTAATTTGAGTTGGCTCAGGAATATACTCACCCTTTTTCTGGTCTTTATAATACTTATTCCTAAGCATTTTTGCCACTTCATTTACTAGTATTTCCTCTTTAATATCTAGTAGTTCGGAAGTCTCACGAATAAAATATAATCTATTAAGCTGCTCAGGAACAAGAGCTATTGTTTGAACTATTTCCCTAACAACACCTGCTCTTTTCACTGGATCTTTGCCTGCTTCTTTGCTAAGTAAGTCTGCTTTGAAATGAATAAAATCCTGAGAATATTTTTCTAGAAACTCATTTAATTCTTCAGCATTATGAGATCGAGCGTAAGAATCAGGATCTTCCCCATCAGGGAATAACACTACTCTAACATTTAAACCTTCCTCCACTATCATATTAATACCGCGGAACGAAGCTTTAATTCCAGCAGCATCTCCATCAAATAGTATTGTAATGTTTTGAGTATATCTTCGGATAAGTTTTATTTGCCCCGTAGTCAGTGAAGTACCAGATGAACTAACAACATTTTCGATTCCCGATTGGGCGAAAGAAATAACATCAGTATAGCCTTCAACCAAAAAGCAATTATCTTTTTTAATTATATCGCTTTTTGCTGTAAACAAACCGAAAAGAACATTGCTCTTGTCATAAATAGGTGATTCAGGCGAGTTTACATACTTAGCTTGTTTTTTATCAGAGGTAAGAATTCTACCTCCAAAACCAATTACACGACCCGATACATTCTGAATAGGAAAAATTACACGATTACGAAATCGATCATATAAGTTGCCATTATCCTTTAATATTGCTAGACCTGTTTTTACTAAATAATCTTTATTATAACCCGCTTCAATTGCAGCATTTGAAAGCGCATCCCAAGCTTCAGGAGAATATCCTAATTGGAATTTCTCAATGGTATGAGTAGCAAAACCACGCTCGTTGAAATAGGATAAACCAATGGCTTTTCCTCTCTCGTTAGTTGTAAGATAATCGAAGAAAAACTTAGCAGCAAATTGTGTTACGGCAAATAAGCTCTCTCTTTCGTTTTCTGCTTGAACTTGCTCAGGGGTTTGCTCTTCTTCTTCAATTTCGATATGATATTTCTGAGCAAGCCACTTAACCGCCTGAGGAAAAGTATAATGCTCATGCTTCATCACAAAATCAACTGAAGAACCTGCTTCTCCACAACCAAAACATTTGAATATTCCCTTGGCAGGAGAAACAATAAAGGACGGAGTTTTCTCATTATGAAAAGGGCATAGGCCTATCTGATTCACGCCTCTTTTCTTAAGGTGAACAAATTCTCCTACAACCTCCTCAACTCGGGAAGCTTCGAGTACCTCTTGTACCGTTTGTTTTGGAATCACTAGCTTAAATTATTGTGAGTGCAAAGATAGGAAAATCAATGAGGGCTATTTGCTCTTTTTATTAACTAAAAATACGCCAATAAGAATCAATCCAATCCATAAGAGATAAATTGGTTTGAAAATTTCGCCATCAATAAAACCAATAACACTAGCTACTACAGGAATAAGATAGGTTACCGAAGCAGCAAAAAGCACGCCTACCATTTTTACCAAGTGATTGAAAATCAATATGGCAATAGCCGAACCTAAAATACCAAGAATAGCAGGATAGATTAATGCGTTAACTGCACCAGCTTGTTGTATGCTATTTGTGAAATTAGTGCCAGCAAATAAATATATAAATACTGGTACAAACACAATGCTATAGCTGATAACAGTGATAGTTAATGGATCAGTTTCTTTAAGGTTGTTCTTAACAACATTGAGATTAAAAGCATAGAATATTGTTGCTAAAATCACATATGCCGAATATTGTAAATTAAAATCAATATTTCCACCATTCTTAGCCAACATTATCATCACAGCGCCAAAAAGGCCGATAATAATTCCTATAAAATTAATCCAATTGGCTTTCATTTTATAAACTAGCAAGCCTACAATAAGTGTAAAAAGGGGGGTTGTAGAATTTAGAATTCCAGCCAATGAACTATCAATTACAGTTTGTGCTTTTGCAAATAAAAACGACGGTATGGTATTCCCAATTATTCCAACAAAGGCGAGCCATAGCCATTGTTTACGGCTTAGGTTTTTGAGTCTTGAATATGCAAAAGGGATAAGTACTACTCCAGCAAAACTAATGCGTAATGCAGCAAGCTCAATATCGGAGAAAAATACAAGAGTACGTTTCATTAGAAAAAACGAACTCCCCCAAATTAATGCTAGGGAGAACAGTAAAATCCACTGTAAGTATTTATCAATATATAGTTTCAATTTATTCCTGATTTTGAATTTGCAAATATAATAAAGCTTTTTTAAGCTAAAAAAAAAGGTCAAATCCATAAGATTTGACCTTTTATATCTTTTTACAGATACCTATTCACCATCTTTATCAATTAATTTTTCACCATCAATTAATATGCGACCACAATATTCACAAACAATAATTTTCTTATGCATACGAATATCTAATTGGCGCTGTGGTGGAATTTTATTAAAGCAACCTCCACAAGCATCACGCTCAACAGGTACTACTGCCAAACCATTTCGTGCATTATCACGAATACGCTTATAGGCTGTTAGCAATCGAGGCTCAATAAACCTTTCATTGTCTTTTGACTT
>JAOZKO010000316.1 GCA_029935325.1 Bacteroidales bacterium | reverse complement strand
TTACGAAATATGGTAAGCAAAATTTCCTCGAAACTCCTCGGTAACAGGAATTGTGAAAACCTTTTGTTCATTAGATAGGTTAATCCACTCCTTATGTACAGTGCCATCTTTGCCTTCAATTTCATAAAGTATATTCAGGTTTTTCTCTTTGCTAGCAATTACAAATGAAACACTATCGCCAGGCTCTGCTTTTTTGTTTCTAGCAAAAAAGAAATGTGGAGAATAATTTGGAGTATCTTTAGATTCAGCAATAAATGTACGTACAAAGTATTTATTGCTAACCACTTGGCCGTATTTGTCGGTGGCTGATATTTCTATCATATACGAGCCTGCTCTATTATTAAGAATGTCCTTAATATCAAGCTTTTTGTCAATACTACTATCAAAAGAAAAAGTATAACCCCATTTTTTCATTGGCCAATTATAAATCTTATTCTCATCCTTATATACATCATTAGGGAAGTTAGTATAATACTCTTCTTGGGTCATTAAAAATCTGTCAGCTTGTGACCAATTTCTATTTCTAAAAACTCGCTTAGGTTCTTTAAGCTTATAAATTTTTATTTCTCCTTTGGTGTTTTCGTGCTGCCCACTGAAATTATTAGTGGTAATCTTAAACTCATGGTTTTTTGAAACATCAATTATTTTAGGAATATTAATACTTAGCATTAAAGCAGTATAGCTAACCGAAACTGTTTTCTGAGATGAGCGAGTTTCACCATTCATATCAGTTACATCAGCATAAATTACATAATTAAAAACAGGCTTAGTACTTTTGCTAACCGATTTGTCGGGCATAGCTATAAAACTAATTTCAAATTCACCATTTTCATCAGTTAGCATTTCGCCATTCTCTATTTCTACTGATGAGGACGAAGGTCGTGGCATACGCCACCAATAGCTCCAATATGGAAATCTAGCAGTACGAACCACTCGATACTTTACTTTGGCACCATCAATATTATTACCAGCATAAGCCTTTGCAATTCCAGTAATATTTATCTTTTCGCCAAGTTTGTACGTTCCGGAAATTGCCTTAAAATTAAGTTCAAATTTAGGTCTTTTGTATTCTTCAACTGTTATTTGCTGTCTTCCAAATGTATTAGAGATATACATTCTTCCTGTTAAGCCTCCTTTTGGTATGGTAAACTCACCACTAATACTACCATATTCATTTGTTGTTAAGAGTAGCTTCTCTACTGCTTTTGAGTTTCTGTCAAGGAGTATAATCTCTGTTCTATAGTTTGATAGTATTTTCGAATTATTACCAGTTTTCTCAAGCATAATGGCTTTGAAATATACTTTCTGGCCAGGTCGATAAATTGCTCTATCAGTAAAAACATGGCAGAGAGTATTACTTCTTGTTTGAGTATTGCTATAGGGATAAATATAGTGATTCCTAAGGGGGATAAACTCATCATCATTATGCTCGAATTCTAAAAATACATTCTGATAATTTTCATTTGGTGCTTGAATTTTCACAAAACCATTTTTATCACTTATGTATTTACCAATATGTGTATAAACACGTCTATTTTTAGAGCTAATATACTTATTAATATAGCAATCTACTTTTACACCACTTAAGCCTTCGCCAGTTTGTCGATGCAATATGTTTACATTCAGTTCTTTGTTTGGAGAGTTTTTGCTGATATAACTAATGTTTGTCATCCATACATTGCTCAGTATAACTTGATTGTTATTATTGCTAAAGCTGGGCTCGTAACTAAGTAATATTATATAAAAACCTAACTCTAATTCTGGTAGTTTCACTTCCACAGCATGCTTCTGAAAATCACCATCATCTTCAAGTTGTACACTCCATTCTTTAATTGGTTTTAATTTCAAGAATTTGTCTGTAAGGAGCTTAGTCCCATGTCGTTTATTAGGGGCATAGTATTTAGAATAATCTACCTTCACAATTCTGAAATATATATCCGAAACATTTTTATAATTAATTAATGCTCTTGAAAGCTTATTTGGGGTATTTGCATATTCATTTGAAATTGTTAAATTCTTTGTTTTAATATCCTTAATTAGGAGCCTGCAATTCTTTGCCCCAAATGAATTTGGGAATTTTCTAATAGCATTTTCGCAGTATTCTATAGCTATCTTTTTATCCCATTTATATTTATCTCCTGCAAGTCTATTGTATTTAGCACCCATGGAATTATAGTGCTTTGCAATAATAAAGGCGACATTCGTAACTGCTGAGTATTCTTTATATTTTGAGTGTAAATTATTTAAGCCTTCAAAGTATAAACTATCGCGAAATTCTATTGTGGATCTATCTTTAACATATTGTAATCGATTCAATTCTGCATCAATTAATGCACTAGGATCTTTATCTTTTGCATGGACTTTTATAAGCTCTTGAAAGATATTTATTGCATAAAAATCTAACGACATACTATCGCTGGTCTCTATTTCTAATTCCGTAAATTCTTTTGCAGGAAGAAAAAAGTCCTTATTGTTCATTGTGAATTGTTCGGCAGGTCGTATAATGCCTGAAATAGAATTTCTAAAGAAATCGATTGCTCTATTTGCAAGAAAATCGTATAATGTTGGTCTGTATTTCTTTGAGCCGTTTTCGTTTTCAAGAATAATGCTGTATCTCTTCAGTGAGATTTTCTGCAGTGTTTTCACATCCTTTAGCGAAAGCTTATAATTTTTAATAGCCGCATCAATCAAATCCTTAGTAGTCCAAGTCGCAATATCAGTTTTTTTGAAATTGATAGTTTCTGTGCGCCGATTTATTCTCCATCGATTGTTTGTATAGTATTTATAATATAATTCAGCAAGTATTGATTGTAGAATTGCTTTTTGCGAACCTCTACTATACCTTATTTCTTTTTTTATATAGCTAATAGATTTAACATTATGGTTTTCTTCAATTTGTTTTTTTCGACTCATCTGATTTAGAATAGCCTTTAAAAACTGTGGGGAATTATTCTCAACCTTAGCTTTTTTATAAATCACATCAATTACACCAAGTGCAGATTTAGCTTGTCCAATATTTGTTAATGAATCTACTTTATACCATAAATCTTTATAGGTTTCTTCAGCAGATGTACTTTGGGTAATGCTGTTGTAATCAGAGGTTTTAGGACTATTAACAATAGCAAAAACACTGATAATAGAAAATGAAATAATAAATAAAAGTAATCCTATTTGTTTGCCAATAGAAGGAAGTTGCAAATTCATATTTGAAATTTTAGGTGTGTGTGCAAAATTAGATTAAAAATATTTTGCAATGTTTACAATAAGTAAGCCAAACTTTCAGCCAAGCCATCGGGTGATTCAAAGTCATTGTATGCCTTCTCTTTATATTTTTGCTTTTATTTTTTGGGCGTTACCCCCGCGAAAAAACGGGGGTCGGGCTATCCGCTATATCTCCTG
>JAOZKO010000315.1 GCA_029935325.1 Bacteroidales bacterium | reverse complement strand
GCTAAAGTAATATTATTTGTTACTAAATCAGGAAACAGTTGACCTGTCCATAGATAAGCTGAATCTAGCTGACCATCTACACTATAGTGAATACTAAGCTTATTGATTGTATCCTTACCATAATTTTTAACCCTTACTTTTATAGGGTGGCTATTTAAACCTACTACAAGCGACTGGGGCTCTACTATTTTCGACACGCCAATATCAAGGTTATAAATTTTTGGCACTATATATAATGTTGTATTTGGCAATTGCCCTAAGCCATACACTGCTGAGGGGCTTGCACTATTTCCTACAAATGTAACTGCTCTACCAATAGTAGTTGTATATTGCCATTTCATTTGATCTTGAGTAAGGCTATCAGGACGATACCATTCAGCTAGAATTAATAGATTCTGAATTCCATCATAATAAAAGCTATCAATATTAAACTGAAAATCAATCCAATTGACTGGAGACCCAATGCTAAGGTTTGTGGAATTATAAACCAAGGTAGCACCCTGTTTGGTTGTAGCAAAACTACCTGGCAAACTACTAACAGTATCTGAAGCACTATGTTTTAGGTAAATTTTTAGTTGTGCATTATTATTTGTATAAGCAGTACTATTAACTTTATTCCAAGCTAATTTCACAATATCACCCTCCAAAAACCCCATTTCCTGTACCTTTATCAAACTTATATGCTCGCTATATTTCTTACTTCCGTTTATTGAATCGTTATAAATTGGAGCAATATAACCCTCATTTGCACCATACCCAATATTTATATCAACTAAAGCACGCTCAATATAAACATTTTCGCAGCCAGTATTTGGGAACTGACTAATATTTGATGACCCTGATGCATCAATAGCCACTACTTTATAGCAGAAACTTGCGCCAAATGCATGACTTGGTATGCTAGCTTTTCGACTTTGAGTATTATTTGCTGAAATACTAATAATATCCATACCAATAGTATCAACAATGCTATTGCTTGTATAAACTATATATGCTGTATCAATACCACTAGAATCCCACATCTCGGCATATATATCGTAGGGGCCATTATGATTTACTGTATCCATTACCAAAGGAGGAATAACACTTACGTTTGGTGGTATAAGTTCATATACACTTGCCACAACTTCTATATTATCCAATAACCAGCCATAACTCCCCATTCCTCCCATAATATCAGCCTGAACAGTAAATCGAATCATTACATTACTACTATTACCTGCTATAAAAGATATATTAAAATCCTCACTATGCCACCATGAATTTTGAGGAATGCTTGTATTATTAATAGCATCCCAATTATCATAAGAAGCTGAAGTAAATCTATTACCAATATTAGCAAAATGGCCACTCCCATTATAATAAGCACCTGTAAGCCTTACCCATGTGTTGCCGCTATCGGCCGAAACCTCTATAATCCCATTATTACCCCAAGGTAATTTACAAATTTGATCAAAACTAAGGAATACAAATGGCATACCGATGGTGCTAAAACTTACACTTGTTAGCCTAGCAGTATCAAGTGAATTTGCAATATGCACAGTATCACTATAAGTACCTGAAGATTGAAGCACTGAGCTTCTTGCCCAATAAACAGTTCCTGTAGATGTAAAAGAAATTGGTAAGTTTTCAAAACCCTCACTAAGCTTAACTACCTGAGCCTTAAGCGAAATATCTAAAACTACAAAAACTACAATTAATAGTAAATTTTTCATAAAAAATTATATATAAATAAGAAATTTTATTCTAAGTTCAATATTATAAAACAAAATAAATCCCAAAAAAGTTGCTTTAGGCTACCTAGGTTTTATGTGCTTTATTAAATAGTATTGAAAGTTAATTTAAGACACTAATAACAAATAATAAAGCAAACAAAATACGAATATATCTCACTGGAATTAATATGATTATAATATATTTAGAGAACTGAATCTTTAATGAATCAATTGGCAAAATTAATCCAATTTCAATTACCAAAGCATTATTTTCTATTATTTCTAAACAATTTGTACAAATAAATTTATTATGTTAAATAAATTAACTTAGCACATGAATTGTAGTATTTTGAGCTTTTTTTTGCATAATAGCTCTTTATGTAATATGGTACAGTTATTACACAATATTTACTAATTATCACATATATACGCTAGTGCAGATGCATACTTTTAATATGTAAACACTTTTTTGGGCTTTCTCATTAGAATTCATAAACATAGTGGTTTGAAAATTTTATTTCTTTATACCCTCAAGACTGTTATTTTATGAAAACCTCCTCGCTCCCAAAAGAATTCTGGAATAACAAAAGCCTCTCTATTGCGAAGCACGTATAATCATCTAATAATATATAATACACCCAAATAAATCTATAAATCTTCAAATAATTATTTGTATTTTTGGGATTCATTCAAAAACTTAAAAGCGGTTGTGATACAGATCATACTTGGCACACACAATAGCTTATAAATAATGTAGAATTTGAAATTAAACACTATTTTAGACAAATGAAAATAGCAATTATAAGTGATATTCACGAAGATATTGAAAGGCTTAGAAAAGCTATGTCTATTATAGAAAAAAACAATATCGATGAGATTGTTTGTTTAGGTGATATTGTAGGATTTAGCGTTCCGCATTACAATCATTTTGACACTAAGAATGCAAGTGAATGCATTCAAATTGTAAAATCGAATTGCAAGATAGTAATTGCAGGAAACCACGATTTATACGAAGCCAGAAAAATTCCAGAAAATAAATCGGAATTTAATTTTCCCGATAATTGGTATTCATTAGATTATCAAGAAAGAAAGAAATTAGCAAATGGCAAACTTTGGCTTTACGAAGAAAACTCATTACCATCGCTAATAAGCAAAAAAGAGCGAGAATATTTATATAACTTACCAGAATATGTAATTTCAGATTTTACAGGACAGAACATACTATTTTCTCACTTTATTTACCCAGATATAATAGGATCTAGAGCCGATTATGGAAATTATGAAAGCCGTTTTAAATCGCATATAGATTTTATGAAAAAACAGGATTGTAGTTTAAGTTTTTTTGGTCATGCGCATATCGAAGGAATTAGAACATTTACTACAGAAAAATCAAAAGTAAAATCCTTTGGTAAACTAAAAATTATAAACGAACCACAAGCATTTATCGTTCCTTGTATAGTAAAAGGAAAACAAAAAAATGGCATTACGATATTCAATACCATCACAATGGAACTCAACATTATTCGCTTAAGATAAACATTATGAAAAACAATCAGAATCACAACTGGAAAGGGTTTTCGTTAAGGATAATCTTACCTTCGTTAATCGCAATTTTCTTATTTATTATCTCGGTTTACGTATTTATGATTCCTGCTTTCGAGAAAAACATGCTCGACCAAAAGCGCGAAATGA
>JAOZKO010000314.1 GCA_029935325.1 Bacteroidales bacterium | reverse complement strand
TAAGCTTAGATGGGCTATGAGCAAAGTCTTTAAAAACAGTACAATTTTCATTTTCCCCAATCGTTTCTAACCTATTAGAAGCGCCAGTAAAACCAGATATAGCTTTATAAAAATCGTGAGTATTCACACCGATTTGCTTGCATATATTTCTAGCACCTTCTAAATTGCTTAAATTATGTTTGCCAAAAATGGCCATCTTATATTCTTGATTTTCAAAAACAATAATGCTTTGATTGCTTTCTTTATCAATATAATAATTGGGTAAATTATAAGAGATGGTTTTTGTATCAGGTTTTGCATCCTTCACCATTTCATTTAGAATATCATCTTTCTCATAATAAATCAAGCTACCGTTTGCTTCCATTAAATGGATAAACTTTGTAAATTGTTCTTTATAAATCTCGAAAGTGGGAAACACATTAATATGGTCCCAAGCAATACCACTCAGCACAGCAATATTGGGCTTGTAAAGATGAAATTTGGGTCTCAGGTCAATAGGGGATGACAAATACTCATCACCTTCTAAGACAATGTAATGGGCAGTTTCTGTGAGTTTTACCATCACATCAAAACCATCCAGTTTGCTTCCAACCATATAATCGGTTTCTATTCCTTCATGCTGAAGTACATGAAGAATCATAGCAGTTATGGTTGTCTTTCCATGGCTTCCGCCAATTACAATTCTGGTTTTATCCTTTGATTGTTCGTAAAGAAATTCTGGATAAGAATAAATTGGAATATTTAGCTCCTTGGCCTTTGCCAGCTCTGGATTATCCTGCCTGGCATGCATTCCTAGTATAATAGCATCAAGTTTATTAGATATCTTCTCGGGCTTCCAAGCAAACTCATCTGGTAATAAGTTATATTTTTTAAGTCGACTTTTCGATGGTTCAAATATTTCATCATCTGAGCCAGTTATATGGTTTCCTTTTAAATGAAGAGCAATAGCTAAATTATGCATGGCAGCTCCTCCAATGGCAATAAAGTGATAGTTCATTTTGTATCGTATTTCTAAAAGTAAAATTATGCTTAAGCTAAATAGTAATCATGCATTATCTTCATAATTGTTAACAATTGATTCTTTATTATATTCTCTACATAAAGCAGCATATATTCTGCTCCAGAAAAAATGAAAATAGGTTGGTATAGAGAAAAGCTGACTGGGCTTTGCGCTACATTTATCACTTTCGTGTATTTTTAAATAACGAAATTAATGTACATTTGTAAAAAAGCTAAGATCAAATAGATGGGAAATATCAACAGGCAATTAGTAAAACTCTTTGACTATCTTCACCTTCATTGGAAAAGTAAATCGATGCATAAATGGCTAGCATCTATTTTGGTTGCCACTTTTTTAGTTTCTCTTTTAATAGCTTCTTTAAACAAACTAGGTTGGATTCCTGAGCCATTTCAAGATATATTGCCTAATAATATTTTTCAAGCTATTGAAATCAGTTTTACAATGGTATTATTTTTAGAGGTGATAGGTTTGGTCTTTTCTCTTTCTTATTCCATTACATCATCTTTGGTAAAGCAGCTGGAAATACTTAGTCTTATTCTTTTAAGAAGTGCATTTAAGCAATTTGGAGAATTTTCAAAATACGAGAACTGGCAGGATTTAGACCCAATAATTAGTATGCTTTCTGATGCTTTTGGTGCTGTGATTATTTTTGTGATTATTCTATTGATAAATAAAACCCTTAAACATACACCTATTACTGATGATTCTTCTAGTCAAACAAGGTTTGTCATGTTTAAAAAAATTACTGGATTATTTCTCTTTATCATATTTTTCACTACAGGATTTTTCGATTTGTTTCTATTTTTTAAAGATGCTCATCCTTTTGATTTTTTCAAAACATTTTATACAATATTGATCTTTACAGATATTTTTCTTGTGCTATTATCTATGCGTTATAATTATTCTTTCATCATAGTTTTTAGGAATTCAGCCTATGCTGTGGCTACTATCATTATTAGGATGGCTCTTTCGGCACCTAATTATTATAATATTGCTTTAGGGGTTTTAGCATCACTTTTTGTGCTAGTGGTATCCTATTTTTATACTAAATATAGGTATTGCAATTCTGATTTACACTAACAGGAAAACCCACCAAAAGTAGAAAGTATATCGAGTTTGTTATTTTCTGTTTCAGAAGTAAAATCAACAATGCTTTTTACTACTCTATTATTTGCATTAAAAAATTTAATGGAGAGAAAGAAGCCGGTATCAGTAAAAAATAGATGATTTCCAACAGGGTCAATAATGGTAAAATTCTTTGAGTATTTAACATCAATAAGAAACTCTTGCTTTATTGTTTCAACAATAAGCTTTGAGGTATCATCGGCAAGGCTACTGAAAACATATTCTCCCATAAAGTAATGATTATTACAAAAATAATGAAGCGTTTTCTCATTGCTATGAAACATCCTGCTTTTATAACCAGCAACTTTTAATGGAATTTCTTTTTCATTACTAATGGTAAAACAATCGGGCTGACCATTTTCTAATAATGTTTGTTTAAAATTCTTGCTAAAATCTAAACCGTCAAAAGTAAAAACACCATTAGCCTTATATTGGATATCATGATTTAAGGCATTCCTAATAGATAAAATATGGTAATAAAAATCGTCTTTAAAGCAATATGGATGGGGCTTCTTATTCGTATATTTTCTGAATTTCATGATATACTTATAGCTATATTTACCAAAAATAATTTTGATTGAATACAGGTATATAGTTTTTCGAAATCCTAGAAGAAGTAACAAAAAAACAACGGAAATTGCAATTATAATGACATCCATGGTTATTTATGATTGAAAATGTATAAACCTTATCAATGATAAGGTTTATACTAAATCTGTATTATTCGCTTGAAGTTTCTTTTGTTAGTTGAAATTGTCCCAAATCTTTCAAATCGAAATTTTCAATATAATTGAATTTTTCATGATTTTGGGCCATTCCTCTTTGGGAGAAAATATCAGCAGATTTTTTATAATCCATATTTCGCTGAGCATCATTCAGTAGCAAATAACTAATGATGATATTCCCAGCCATTTCTACCATTCTACGCGCATGAAAATCCCATAAATCAGTATCTTTATCACGAACTACTGTAGCAACAGCTTTCTCAAATTGCTCAGTCATAACTATTAATCTACGCTTGATATAGGCTAATTCTGGTTTAAAATCCTCTTGTTCATATTCGCGAATAAATTTCAAGTAAGAGCCATTTCCAATCCCTCTAATTGCAGCAACTACTTGTAATTGTGAAGTGCCTTCATAAATAGTAGTGATACGAGCATCACGGTAAATTCGCTCAATGGGGAAATCCTTCATAAAACCTGTTCCGCCGTGCACTTGTAGAGCATCGTAGGATATTTCATTACTATATTCGCTAGCAAATT
>JAOZKO010000313.1 GCA_029935325.1 Bacteroidales bacterium | reverse complement strand
AGGAGAGCTAGAGAAGTTGAGAAGTTGAGAGAGAAGAAGTGACTAGAAAATAATCCGTGAAAATCCATTAAATCCGCGTCATCGGTGTTCTAAAAAAGTGAAGCAACCCTGCATGAGGCAGTAGAATATTGAGAAAATCAAAGTATTAAAACTACTCCAGCTCCCGATGTATAGTTTCATCAATACGATCGAGAATACCAACATCAGAATCTGTAATAATTGGAAATATTTGCGGAGCAATAGACCTTATGGGCTGATAGAGGAGTGATTTATCTTGAAGGTCTTTTTTGATTAATTTATTTTCAAGTTCAAATGTTCCTAAAATATAAATAATCACACTTATAACAAATGCAGCTTTAATAAATCCAAAAACAGCACCAGTAATTTTATTTACAAAGCTTAGTAGCAGAATATCAACTACTTTTTCAAGGCTTTTGCCAAAGAGCATTACAAGAAGTACAACTCCTAAAAAAGTAATACTAAATGATATAACTCCCATATATTTGCTATGAAAGTCCATTTTATCTCTTAGAAAATCGGCAGTATATTCTGAGAAATGCCCAGCAATATATATACCTAATAGTAATGCTATAAGCGTAGCCAGTTCAATTATTAGGCCTTTGGAAAAGCCTTTATAAGCAAACCAAATTAGCGGAATAGCAATAACAGCATCGATAAAATTCATCGCTTGGGTTTTAGTCGTTTAAGTATTTCAGTAGAGTAAATAAAATCCTGTAATTCAGCATTTTCAGTAGCAAGAAATTCATCTTTATTGCCTTGCCACCATAATTTCCCCTGGTAAATATAATTTATCTTATCACCATGCTCCAATACAGAGTTCATATCGTGTGTGTTGATGATAGTAGTAATCTGAAATTCTCGAGTAATTTCTTCAATTAATTGATCAATTAGAACGCCAGTTTTGGGGTCAAGGCCAGAATTGGGCTCATCACAGAAAAGGTATTTAGGATTAAGGGAAATAGCTCTAGCAATTGCTGCTCGCTTCTGCATTCCACCACTTATTTCTGATGGCAATTTATTATGCGCACCCGACAAGCCTACTCTTTCGATACAAAAGTTAGCACGTTCGATTTGCTCCTCCTTGCTCATATCCGAAAACATTAATAAAGGAAAAATAACATTCTCCATAACAGTCATGCTATCAAATAATGCACTGCCCTGAAATAGCATGCCAATTTCCTTGCGGATATTTTTCCTTTTAGACAAGTTCATTGCGGTAAAATCGCGATCATCAAACAGAACTTGACCATTGTCAGGCTCAAATAAACCGACTAGGCATTTTAGCAAAACTGTTTTACCAGATCCACTTTGCCCAATAATTAAGTTCTGTTTCCCTTGTTCAAAATTTATATTGATATCGTGAAGAACCTGAATATTATCAAATGATTTATTTATGTTTCTTGCCTCTATCATCCTAGTATTATTTTAGTAATTACTAAATTTGATAATAGTATTGCAACACTAGCGTAAACTACTGCTTTGGTGCTTGCTCGACCTACGTCAACCGCTCCACCTTGAGCATAATAACCATGGTATGATGATATGCTGACAATTAAAAACGAAAAGAACGTAGCTTTTATAACTGCATAGGTAATTTCAAAAGGAATAAACCAATAGTTGAGGCCAGCAATAAAATCATTAGATGATGTTATACCCCATAATATTGCTGATAAGTATCCGCCAGTAATTCCAATCATAATACTAATAAGTACAATAAATGGAAAGCTTAGAAGACCTGCAATAATTTTTGGCAGAACAAGAAAATTAGCAGAATTTACACCCATAATATCTAGGGCATCAATTTGCTCAGTAACCCGCATAGTACCAAGTTGGGATGCAATACTCGACCCAATTTTACCTGATAAAATAAGGCTTACAATGGTTGGTGAAAACTCCAAAATTATGGATTCTCGAACACCATAACCAAGAGTATAGGCAGGGATTAATGGGTTTTGCATTTGATATCCTGCTTGAATAACTAATACTGCTCCTATAAAAATAGAAATTATACTAACTATTCCCAAGGAGCTAAGTCCTATTGCTTCTATTTCAATTACAATTTGACGAAAGAAATATCGATGATTCAAAGGACGCGAAAATGCATTCTTTAAAAGCAATAAGTACCTTCCAAAATTGAAAAAGAATTTCATGATTAAAAACAGTTTAGTGTATTAGGAAATTACCATTCAAGTATATTTCTAAAGTCGTAATAATCGGGATTATTAACAAATGCCTGCGCATCAGTATAGTCTCCCGGATCTATATATTGTAAGCCATCTTCAAAAACAAGATTTGCTCTTTCAGAATCGATATTTACTAATCGAGGCATGATTTTTCCTTGTTCATCTTGCACGTCCTTCAGAAACAAAGGAGCTATATTGCCCACATTATCAGCAGTAACCATACATGCTGTATAGCCTGAATCAAATAAGCGCTTCACTCCCATTCCTAGCAAGCCACAATAAACCAAATCAAAGGCCACAGGCTGAATACAGCGTAATTCGTATCCCAACTCTACTGGTCGGCTTTTTACTTTTATATTTAGTTTCTTTAGCTCCTTGGTTAATAATAAATTAAAAACATGAGCCTTGCTAACAACTCCTAATTCAGGATGCCCATGCGAATCATAGGTGAAATTAATACCCGTATTTTCAATCTCCTCATCACTCATAAAGTGAAAAACCCCTTCGCTAATTATAGCAGCACCATAATCAATTCCATTAATTTTTCGCTTTACAATTGACGAAACTATCAATCTGATTATTTTATTTATGGTGATTTTGGTTTTATTAAACATTTCAGGAATAATAATCATTGGGAAATGCACTGCTGAACCAATTCCAAAAGCAAGATGTCCTGCTTCGCGTCCCATTGCACTAATCACAAACCAATTGCCACTTGTTCGAGCGTCTTCGTAAACAGTATTAGCAATTTTAACACCTTCTTCTTTAGCTGATTGATAGCCAAATGTTGAAATGCCTTCAGGTAAAGGAAGGTCATTATCAATGGTTTTTGGCACATGAATATTCTGAATTTTAACCTCATGATTATTGAGAAAGCTAGATATTCTGTTTGCTGTAGAAGCAGTATCGTCCCCACCAATAGTTACCAATAACTTTACATTATTGTCAGTGAAAAACTTAGTGCTAAATTCTGAATCCGTTGGCTTATGTCTGCTCATTTGCAATGACGAACCTCCAATATTATGAATTCTGTCGGCAAAATGAAAGTCTATTTCTTCCGTTTTACGATCATCAGAAAATAGCCCTTTATAACCGTTATGTATCCCAATTACTCTATAGTTCGATTTCAAAAAAACTCTTGCAATAGAGCTAATTACAGTATTTATTCCTGGAGCTGGTCCTCCGCCACATAAAATAGCAATGGCTTCCTTCAT
>JAOZKO010000312.1 GCA_029935325.1 Bacteroidales bacterium | reverse complement strand
GTCTAGCATCTTTTCAAAATGCTGGGGGCTTACAAAAATATCATTATCCACAAATGAGAAGCATGCACTCTTATACTTTTTAGCAATATATTCAATCTCACTAACTATACTTTCAGGACTTCTAGCTCTATATTTATATCCACGATTATAGTCGCAGAACTTACATTTATTCCATGAGCATGCTCTGCTAGAATTAATAGGAATTACAATCTTATATTTTTCGTCAGGATCAGGATAGCTATCGAAATAGTCGTCAAAATCAGGAATAAGATAATTTTCCATATCTAGGTAATCACTTCTATTAGTGGTTGATATGGATAATTCCTTTTCCTTGCGATATACCAATCGTGGCACTAAATCAAAATCAATAGACTTATTTTGCAATTGTTTAGATAACTCAAGGAGTGGATATTCTCCTTCTCCCCAATTAGCAAAATCAAAATGTTTATTGATTTTCATTGCTTCCAAAGCTGCTTCTTTGCTTCCAAAACCACCTACAATTATTTTTGTATTAGGTGAGATTTTCTTTATTTCTTCCGACAAAATCATTCCAGGGATCCATTGGTGAAATTTTGAGCTTATACCAAATAGTGAGATTTCCTCGAAATTAATATTCTGGAGTTCCTTATGAATAATTCTATAGATTTCTGTTTTAGATTCTTTTAATATATCAGTAAAAAAATCAATTTCTTTATCTTTATGCTGAGGAAGTAATTCTTGTAATAATTCTGTAGCTCTATTATTTCCAAGTGAATTATTATTTTTATCATTAATAATAGATAGAAAAGGAAGTATTACCTCTTCAGTTTCATCACTTTCTACCAATGGCAGTACATTCTTAAATAGCAGGTTCCAATACTTTATTTCAGTATCAAAACCTTTATTTTGCATAAAGCTTTTGAGGATCGACAAAGCTGCAGAAGGTGTATATACATCCGATGGAGGTAAATAATTTAATAGAATCTTATTCATTCCTTAGCTCTCCTTTTTATCTCAGCCTCTAGTTCTTCAGGTGGCCACACATCATCTTTTGAATCACAATAGTGTAATTGAAAGCAACCTGGGCAATCACCACTGCAGCCATCAATATGCATTGTAAAGCCAGGTATTACCTCAGTTTCCTCAAAAAGATAATCTTCAGTAAGAAATTTATATGATATCTTGGCTGGCACATTTTCTTTTAATTCAAATAACATATTATGCTCTTCGAGATGCTCAATAATTTCTTTAAGGTATTTCTCGATTTCTTCTTTTGATAAAGTTTCTGCTTTGGGGAAATCCTCCATTTTAATGCCAATTATTTCAAAAACAGGCTTATACTCTGCTTCTTCAAATGCCATTACGTTTTTTAGAAATATATTTTCAATTGAAGGATCCATTTCGGACATATCACTCATAATTCCTCCCTTTAGTATTATTTTTGATTTTAATACAAAGTTTTCCTGATGTAGTTCTTCTTCGGGGCTTAATTCTTGGTTTTCCTCATTCATAGCATATTTATTTTAGGTTCAAAGATAGTAAAAAAAACAGCAACATATGTTTTGTTTTAACAACCAAACAAGGAACACCAAACACACTAATTCTTAAATGTGTATATTTGCCAACTTTAATGTGGTTATATAATCAGCGTTATAATGTATGATGCTGAAATTAAGTAGGATAATAAATCAAAACTATATAGTATATGAGTTTCAAAATTTTAGTATTGGCAAAACAGGTTCCTGATACTAGGAATGTGGGTAAAGACGCCATGAAATCTGACGGGACAGTTAATAGGGCAGTATTACCTGCTATTTTTAATCCTGAAGATTTGAATGCATTGGAATTTGCCCTAAGGGTTAAAGACCAAAAAGAGGATGCGGAGATTGTAATAATTACGATGGGACCTCCTCGTGCTGCAGAAATTATACGCGAAGGACTATATCGCGGAGCAGATAGTGGTGTATTAATTACTGATAGAAAATTTGCTGGTTCTGATACTTTAGCAACTTCCTATGCATTGTCATTAGCAGTGCAGAAGATTAAGGATTACGATATGGTAATTGCTGGTCGCCAAGCTATTGATGGTGATACTGCTCAGGTTGGACCTCAGGTAGCTGAGAAAATTGGAATTCCTCAAATTACTTATGCAGAGGAATTTATTGGTTTTAAAGGTGATAAAGTTCAGATAAAACGTCGCTTAGAACGCGGTGTTGAAGTATTAGAAGCATCTTGCCCTGTTTTAGTAACAGTTCATTCGAGTGCTGCTCCTTGTAGGGTTCGTAACGCAAAAAGACTTATGAAGTATAAGCATGCTAAAACAGAAATAGAATTGCAGGAGCATAGTGAGGATTATATGGAAATGTTTGAGAATCGTCCATATTTAAGAATTACTCAATGGTCTGTTCGAGATATTAAAGCTGATACTGATTTCCTTGGCTTAAGCGGTTCGCCAACCAAAGTAAAGGCTATCGAGAATGTTGTTTTTACTCAAAAAGAAAGCAAGACTCTTACAGCCACTGATGCTGATATGAATAAGTTAATGAAGAGTTTAATCAGCAGCCATATTTTGGGTTAGCATAAATTGATAATAATGAAGAAAAATATATTCGTTTATTGCGAGATTACAGAAGAAGGACATATTGCTGATGTTAGCCTTGAATTATGTTCTAAAGGTTATAAATTAGCCAAAGAACTAAAGGTGAAACTTGAAGCTATTGTTGTTGGTAAAGACATAAGTCATATCCCTGATGAGTTAGCTCCCTTTGGAGTTGATACTATTCATCTTGCTGATGACAAACGTTTATTTCCGTATTTAAACCTACCACATAGTAGTATCGTAAGTAAGATATTGGAAGAGCAAGAAGCTGATATCGTATTATTTGGTGCTACATCAATAGGTCGTGATTTAGCTCCTCGTGTAGCTTCTACATTGCGCTGCGGCTTAACTGCAGATTGTACATCTCTTATTATTGGAGATCACTATGTTAAGAAAACTGATACTACCTATAAAAATCTTTTATTCCAGATTCGCCCTGCCTTTGGTGGGAATATTGTGGCAACAATTATCAATCCTGATATGCATCCACAAATGGCCACAGTACGTGAAGGTGTGATGAAGAAAGAAGAAGTAAGAACTAAGAAATTACCCACAATAGTTAATGTTGATGTAAAAAAATATGTCGATAAATCAGACTTTGTTGTGGCAATCATTGATAGACATATCGAAGCACAGAAGATAAATATCAAAGGAGCACAGATTATTGTAGCCGGAGGTTATGGAGTTGGTTCTAAAGCTAATTTCAATTTACTTTTTGATTTAGCTGCTGCATTTGGTGGTGAGGTTGGAGCTTCAAGAGCTGCTGTTGATGCAGGTTTTGCTCCACACGAGCGTCAAATTGGACAAACAGGAGTTACAGTTAGACCTAAGTTGTATATTGCTTGTGGTATTTCA
>JAOZKO010000311.1 GCA_029935325.1 Bacteroidales bacterium | reverse complement strand
CTATTTACTGATAAAATTAGGATATAAATATATTTTTATTAAAAACCCATATAAAACCCTGTAGAACTGTATCTATAATTGGAAATATAGCTGTCCTAACCCACCAGTTCCTCAGCCATTTTAAGAGCTGATTTACTATTTGCATCGCCGCTAATCATTAATGCCAGTTCATGCAGGCGTTCTGTATTATCTAACATTCTAATATCACTTTGGGTAATATTATTTATTTCCTTTTTAAATACTTTAAAGTGCCAATCGCCCTTGGCTGCAATTTGCGGCAAATGGGTAATAGTTATAAGCTGCATATTCTTTGACATCTTCTGCATTGTATTACCTACTTTAGAAGCTATATCGCCAGAAACTCCTGAATCTATTTCATCAAAAATAACTGTTGGCAAATTGCGACTTGTCGATAATAATGATTTTAATGTAAGTACTACACGAGCCAATTCTCCACCTGAGGCTATTTTCGAAACAGAATCTACCGAATGCCCTTTATTAGAAGAAAAAAGAAAATCTACTTTATCAATTCCTAAAAAAGATGGATAGTCCAATAATTCTATTTCTATTCTGAAATCAGCATCTTTCATTCCTAGCAATTGCAATCCATTAATTATCTTTTGCTCAATTTTTAACTTATATGAGTTTCTCTTTTTTGATAATTTTATAGCCTTGCTATTTATCTTAGCATAAAGATTATCAACAGTTTGCTGTAATTCTTGAATTTGATTTCCAAGGCTACCAAAATCCTGCAATTGACTATCTAAATCATCTAAATATTGTAAAAGCTCATCAACAGTTTGCTTTCTATGCTTTTGCTGAAGATGTAATATTATATCCATTCTTTCCTGCAAAGAAGTATGCTTCTCTGGTTCAAATTCCGTTTGCTCATACAATTGCTCGTACTCAGAGGCTATATCCTGAATCTCAATCAAAGAAGATTTAAGGCGTTTTTGCAATTCTACATACTGAGGATTAAAACCTTGCAAGGGGTCAAGTTGGTTCAATATATTTTCAATATTCGCTATTATGGCATCGTCACCTTGACTTAAGGTTTGGGTGCTATTAAAAAGAGCCTGCTTTATTATTTCAGCATTATCCATCCACTCAAGTTCGGTACGAATAAGCTCTTCTTCTCCACTATTGAGTTGTGCTTGCAACAGTTCATCAAATTGAAACTGGATAAAGTCTTGGTTTTGCTGTGCTTTATTCTCTTTCTCAATAAGCACTTCCAAGGCTTTCTTTGCTTTTTTATACTTTTGGTATTCTGATTGATAATCTGCTAATAAATCTCCGGATTCAGCAAGATCATCTAAAATAGAAAGCTGAATATCTGGTCTTTTGAAAATATAGGATTGATTTTGCCCGTTTATATCGACCAATAGACTTGCTAGCGTTTTTAAGCTTGTGAGACTTGCCGGAGTATCATTTATAAAAGCTCTAGTTTTTCCTGATGCTGTTACCTCACGTCGAATTTGCAATACCTCCTCAATATCAAAATCCTCCTCTTCCAAGAAGTTTTTAACTGGCAAACTAATATCATTAAAGCTAGCCTCAATAATACATTTTTTAGCAGTAACCTTATTTACCACACCTTTGTCTGCACGGTTTCCAAGAATAAGACCGAGAGCACCAATAAGTATTGATTTACCAGCTCCGGTCTCACCTGTAATAACATTTAACCCACTCTTAAAGTCAAGTTCAATGCTATCAATTAGTGCATAATTCTGTATGTTTAGTGATTTTAACATCGGCTTGCAAAGCTAATAGGATTTTTGGTTGATTGTAAAAATATTTTTAGAATCAAAAATCGCTGCATTTTTATGCCTTGAAAATTATATAAGTTAGTATTGAAATATTTACTATATTTGTCATCATAATTATTTTCTGAAAATACCAACTAACTAAAATATGATAAATATGAAAAAAGCTAATTATACAATAGGAACTGCCCCCCCTATAACTACATTAGGTACAGGCATATGTATTGATTCCATTAATCAAAAACCTTTCAATGGATTTAGAAAACAGTCCATTAAAAAAGTGCTAAACTTAGAAAAACTAATGATTATGCTTTTACTTCTAACAATTCCACTAACTTATGCTAAAGCCCAAACCTCAATTGACAATTCCTATTTTGCTTCAAATATGCCATTATATATATGGGATATTGCAGGAAGTCCATATGAAATCATGTCTGATATTGAAATACCACATGGCTCAGACCTTATGATCGAACCTGGAGTAGAGGTGTTCTTTCATGGAGATTATAAAATGGATGTAAAAGGCTCCATTAATGCCATTGGCATTGCTACTGAGCGAATAACAATTACTTCTGATCCAGGGAATCCATGGAATGGTATTAGGTTCGATTTCTCAGATAATCCACATCCGGCTTCCTCAAAATTATATTATTGCGATATATCAAATGCGGAAAAAAGCGGAACTATATGTGCTTCACCAGACCCGGGAAGCTCTGGAGGGGCAATTTATGTAGAATCGTTTTCTGATTTGGAAATAATTAATTGTGAAATATTTAATAATTCAGTACTAGGACAAGGAGGGGCTATAGGCCTTTACGTCAACAGTAGTCCAAAAATTGAAAAATGTAATATTCATGACAACTCCGCAAAACAAAGAGGTGGAGGTATTTGTATGATGATTGGATGTTCTCCACAAATTATAGGCAATACTATTCAGAATAATGAAAGTACACATAAGGGAGGTGGAGCAATTGCTATGGGAAATATAGGATCTAATAATCTTTGCAGTCCAACGATTAATAATAATTATATTTATAATAATTCTGCATTGCAAAAGGGAGGTGGAGTATTTATTTGTAATTCTAATCCATCTCAGTTTAATAATAATGTTTTTGAAGGAAACACATCACAGGGTAATGGAGGTGGTATTCATATTAGATTAAACTCCACCGTATATTTAGAAAACAATAATTTTATAGAAAACCTATCAATTTCAAATGGTGGAGCTATAAGCATTGGGCCTTTCGTGCCAAATGTAACAATCCATACTTGCCAGTTTAGCGGTAATGCCTCTGTAAATGGCGGAGCTTTATATGTTGATGATGCTGTAACAGATATTTGGTATAGCCAATTTAATAATAATTCTGCTTCAACTCACGGAGGTGGCATATATGTAAATCAATCAACATCACAAATCACTTCTTGCAATTTCAACAATAATACTGCTACTGGTAATGGTGGTGGGGTATTTATGAAGAATCCAGATGAAGGATATAACATAACTCCAAGTTATGTGAGCCTAAACAGTTTTAAAACCAACACAGCCTACCAAGGCAGTGCGTTGTATATAGACAGAACTACTAATTACGCAAATAACACTAAGGTTTTAAACAACCTATTTGCAGAAAACCATGCCACAGATAAAGGTGTTGTTTATATGCAAGGAAATAATA
>JAOZKO010000310.1 GCA_029935325.1 Bacteroidales bacterium | reverse complement strand
TGGATCTTTTTTGAATCAAATTGTATGGTCTTTTTATGATTCATCAGAAGGTCTTTGGGAACAAGAAATAGTTTCAGTAGATTCTGGAACAACTATTGGTTGGTGTAGACCAATGATTTATACAACGGATGAAAATCTACCTGTTATTTATTGGGATGAAGATGAAAGAAGTGGTAATGAGCAATCATATATGAGCTGGTATGATGGTGCAAACTGGACAGCTATAGCAACATTGCCACCAGATTATACTAACCCTAATATTACTTATATCGATCCTACAACATTAGTATTGCAGAAGTCTTACTACTACCGTGCAATTGTAATTGACAGTTGTGGTATGGAGGTAATTACTTCAAATACAGCAAGAACTATACTATTAGATGTAAGGGCAAATGATAGTTTATACAATGACCTTAATTGGAATGCATATCAAGGTTATATAGGAACTCCATTAACTTATGAGATTTATCGCGCAGTTGATGGTGTCTGGGATGGAGCGCCAATTATTACTTTACCAGCTACTCAAACCAACTTTAAAGATGATGTAACTAATTATAAAGATCAAGGTGGTATATTTGAGTATTATGTTGCTGCAATGGAAGGTCCTGGAAATACATTCTTATTTGCTGATACAAGCAGATCAAATAGTATGAGTGCACTACAAAAGCCAAGACTATATGTTCCTTCTGCATTTAATCCTAATAGTAGTAGTTCTGATAATAGAGTATTTTATCCTCATGGCGTATTTGTAAATTCAAAAGATTATCTTTTCATGGTGTATAATCGATGGGGAGAGAAGCTATTTGAAACCACACAAATTAACCATGGATGGGACGGAACTTATAAAGGAGTTGAATCCCCACAAGAAGTTTATACTTACTATGTGAGATTTACTTCATCTAGTGGATACCTTTTTGAAGATAGAGGAACTGTTACCTTAGTAAGGTAATATGCTGAAAATAGAGACATTAAATATTTAGTATTAAAAAAGAATTTAAAAAGTCATTGATTAATTTCAATGACTTTTTTTTATACCCATTAGCATAGATATATTTTATACTTTTGCTAGCCATAAAATTATAAATATAATTCATTTAAAACCTGTGTTTGGTTAATAAAAAGTTATTAATTATGATTGAAAATAAATTTTATGGAGAAGGTCTTACTTATGATGATGTTCTCCTTGTACCAGCATACTCTGAAGTTCTTCCACGTGAAGTACGTCTTGATACTAAATTCACGAGAAATATCCAATTAAATATTCCGATTATTTCTGCTGCAATGGATACTGTTACCGATTCTAAAATGGCTATAGCAATGGCTCAAGAAGGAGGAATTGGCGTTATTCATAAGAATATGACAATTGAAGTTCAAGCCGCTGAAGTACATAAAGTAAAAAGAGCTGAAAATGGAATGATAATTAATCCTGTTACAATTGGAGAAAATGCTTTGGTTGCTGATGCGCTAAAGCTTATGACTGATTTTAGTATTGGAGGCATTCCTGTTGTTAGAGAAAACAATAAGTTGGTTGGAATAGTAACCAATCGTGATTTGAGATTTGAACGTCAACTAAATCGCCCTATTAGTGAGGTTATGACTACTGAGAATTTAATTACTATCTCGGAATTTGTAGATTTTGAAAAGGCAGCAATAATATTGCAGCAATATAAAATTGAGAAATTGCCAGTAGTGGATAAAGACAATAGTTTGATTGGTCTAATAACATATAAAGATATTATTAAAATTAAGGCTAGACCTAATGCTTCCAAAGATGATAAAGGTAGATTGAGAGTTGCTGCAGCAGTTGGTGTTACTTCTGATGCATTGGCTAGGGTAGAGGCTTTATACGAAGTAGGAGTTGATGCTATTGTGGTAGATACAGCCCATGGCCACTCCAAAGGAGTAATTGAAACAGTTAAAAAACTAAAATTGGCTTTTCCAGATCTTGATATGGTTGTTGGTAATGTAGCTACTGCTGAAGCTGCTTTGGATTTAGTTAAAGCAGGTGCAGATGCAGTTAAAGTAGGAATTGGTCCAGGTTCTATTTGTACAACAAGAATTGTTGCTGGTGTTGGTTTTCCTCAGTTAAGTGCAGTGCTAAATGTTGCTGAAGCTCTTGAAGGAACAGGAGTGCCAGTAATTGCTGACGGAGGAATAAGATACAGTGGAGATATTGTAAAAGCAATAGTTGCTGGAGGAGCAACAGTAATGTTGGGTTCTCTTTTTGCTGGTGTTGATGAAGCTCCAGGAGAAACAATTATTTTTGAAGGTAGAAAATTCAAATCATATCGCGGAATGGGTTCTGTGGAAGCTATGCAAGAAGGCTCAAAAGATAGATATTTTCAAGATGCTGAGGATGATATTAAAAAATTAGTTCCTGAAGGAATAGTTGGTAGAGTGCCATATAAAGGTTTCTTGTCGGAAATTATTCATCAACTAGTTGGTGGCTTGCGTGCAGGAATGGGTTATTGTGGCGCTAGTGATATTAATAAATTAAATCACGCACAATTTGTAAAAATATCTGCAGCTGGAATGGTGGAAAGCCACCCACATGACATTACAATTACTCGTGAAGCACCTAATTATAGTAGATAATAATTGTATTTATCTATCGTTTAAGTAAAGTTATTTAATAATAATATTTAGAAAATTTTTAAACACATGAAGAAACTGTTTCTTATGTTTATGGTCGCAATACTAATTCCAGGTATTGCTATATCACAGAAGTCCGAAAATCAGGCATTATTGACCATTGATGGTGAAGCATATACTCTTGAAGAGTTTATGTATGTTTATAATAAGAATAATACAAATACAACAATCGTTGATAAGAAAAATGTAAATGAGTATTTGGATCTATATATCAACTTTAGGCTAAAGGTAAAGGAAGCTGAGGATAAGGGTATGGATACAAGTCAGGCATTTGTTAGAGAATTATTGGGTTATAGAGATCAATTAGCTAAGCCATACTTAACCGACAAATCAGTTGATGAGGATATTCTTAAAGAGGCATACGAAAGATTACAATGGGATGTTCGTGCTAGCCATATTATGATATCAGTACCTGAGGAGGTGTCGAAAAATGATTCTGTAGCCCAAAGTGCTTATGCTAAATTAATGGATATTAGAAAGCAGATTTTGGCTGGAGCAGATTTTACTGAAATGGCACAAAAGAATTCTGATGATCCTTCCGCTAGAGATATGCCAGCAAGTAAATATAGAGGTCAACGAAAAGGTAATGGTGGAGACTTAGGCTATTTTACTGCATTCTATATGGTTTATCCTTTCGAGACAGCTGCTTATACTACAGAGGTTGGAGATATTAGTATGCCTATTCGTACTCAGTATGGGTATCATATAATTAAAGTTACTGATAAAATTGCTGAATTAGGTAAAATAGAGGTTAAGCATATTAATGTAAAACCAACTAATGCTACCGAAGGAG
>JAOZKO010000309.1 GCA_029935325.1 Bacteroidales bacterium | reverse complement strand
ATTTTCCACAGATCGAGAACACATACTACATTGGTAATATAGTAAGTGAGATTAATAGTAAATTGAACATGATTTCACAAAATATCTTATAATCTTTCCCTTCTTCTCAATTTTAAGAATATATATACTGGTATAACAAAAAGAGTAAAATCGAACTATTTCATCAAAAAATGATGCTGAAAAACCTGCAACTACAAAAAATTGCATAAGGCTCTATATCAGACATCTAATAATTTAACCGTACAAATAACCTACCCTTATGGGCAGGTTTTACCCTCCCCTTTTAGGGTATTGACTTGTAAATCATTTTAAGTTATATTTACACCGATTAATGACAAAAAGTATGGTTATTTCTATATTATCTCATATCTGCGAATGTTTTTAACTAATTACTGTAACTATTAAACTTCTATACCTAATTCACTAAATGAGCAATAATTTGAAGGAAATAACCTAATTACTTAGATGCATTAAATCAAAAGTTTGTGGTTTCAATGTGATTGAAGTGGCGGAGCTGTGAATTAGATTAAGTTTATTTACCTCAATCATGCCATACTGAACAGTTAAGCAATAACTCCCACTAATGAAGTTTGGAAGGCGAATCACTATTTATTGTATCATCTGTTGAAGGGGGCAGTAGTATTAACACTCAGCCCGGGTAGGTCCTGATAATTTCACAAGTGATAATCAACTCCAAATTGCAATAATGCAAAAGAATAATAACCAAACTAGGTATTTTAGGTACTTTGCCAAAGATTGGTAAGTTAGTTCGATATATAACCTTAAGTAAAGTCTAACAGTTAGAAATATTCGTTTTATGAAAAAGAAATTTGGTACGGCCATTTTAATTATTGTGTTTATTATAAGCCTTGGTAATTACAAATTGATTTCTGCTAACCAAGAGCAAGAATTCAATGAAATCTTGCAAAAAGCAAAAAGTTATAAATATAAAGATCCAGACTCTCTTATATTTTTCACTAATCAAGCACTAAAGGTAGCATATAGAAATGGCAACCCAAATCAGAAATTAGATGCATTACTTATATTAGTGGATAGTTATATTAGGTCAGGTGAAACTCTATTAGCCCTTAGTTTAGGTGATTCGTTAAAAAATATATCTGAAAATGAAAATCTGATTCACAGAAAAGCAGACATATTAATCTATTTGGGTAATCTTTATAGTTCAATTGGATTTTCTGCTGAAGCACTAGAATATTTTTTTGAAGCACTTGACAATTCAAATCAAAAATTGTCAATTATTAACAAGATCGATATTTATTACTATATTGCTATATTGTATTTTAGTTTAAATGAAATTGAACAAAGTCGGAAATACTTAAATCTTAGTTTAAAAGTAGCATTGGAAAATAATCTTAATAAACATACATTGCCATGCTATTTGCTTTATAGTAATACATTTAATCAAGCAGATTCTATACAAAAATATCTTACGCTTACAGAAAAAGTGCTTGATAAATACCCTAAGCTAAATTATGAAAGAATGGTGATTTATAGTGCAAAAGCTCTTTTAAATAATTCTTTAGGGAATTATAAAGATAGCAAATCACAATATCTGGCAGCTATTGATATTTCCAGGAGTAGTGGTTTTCAAGGTCACCAAGCTAATCTATATAATAATTATGCTTATTTATTGATGGAAGAATCAAAATACGATAGTGCCAAGTACTATCTTGATTTAGCCCTTGGAATTACTATTGACATTAATGACATTGATATGGAATCAGAGGTATATGATTCATATAGCGACTATTATAAAGTAGTGGGTGATAAAGATAATGCACTTATGTATACAGACTTATTTATTGCGAAAAGAGATGAATTTCGTGATCAACAACAAATCCAAAAATCTTTAATCCTTTCGGCTGTTTTTGAAACTGAACAGAAGGAGAGAGAAATTTTGCAGCAAGCAAATAAAATAGTGCAATTGCGGGTATACATGCTTATCATTGCAGTGTTTTTCGTAATTGCTATCGGGCTTGTTGTTTATTTTCGACAGAAATATTTGCTTAGCAGGTCAAAGAAGGATTCAATTAAAAAACAACAATCGCTTGAAATAGCTAATGCTATGATCCGTGGACAGGATGCTGAGAGAAAGCGACTTGCGATGGACTTACATGATGGTCTTGCGGCAAGATTAGGGGCTCTTGGCATTATGTTTGACGGTTTTTTTGCTTCTCATGAGAAATATGATGAAGTTTCTATCTCTATCACAAACATTCATCAATATGTTCGTGACCTTTCTCACCGAATGTTACCTACGCAAATTGATAATCTTGGTTTAATACAATCAATTAAAAACCTGGTATCATATATAGATTATTCAGAGAAATTTAATGTTGAATTTGAGACTAATATTGAAAATCGTTTAACTAATAAACTTGAGGTTAACATCTTCTTTTTAGTTCATGAGCTTATTAATAATTCAGTCCGTCACTCCAAAGGAAACAATATATTTGTTCAACTCCTTGAGTATGACAATTCCATAAAGCTGTCGGTTGAGGATAATGGTGTTGGATTTAATTATAATGAAGACACCATAGGTATGGGTTTAAAGAATATTAAAACCCGAATAGAATACTTAGGTGGCAATTTTAAAACGGAGTCGAATAGCTCTGTCACATTAATTATGATAGAAATCCCAAACCCAAAATGACAAATATTTTCGTAATAGATGATCATCCTGTATTCATTGATGGTATAAAAGCTGTTTTTAATGATGGTGGTGATGAAATAAAAGTAACAGGTTGGGCAAACTCTGCCAAAGAAGCTCTTCCAAAACTAAAGCATTCGCAGGCTAAAGTAATATTACTCGATTTAATTATGCCTGAAATTACTGGTGTTGAATTTTGTCTGGATATAAAGAATCACTTTCCCGACAAGAAAGTTATTGCATTAACTGGTGAACTAAACCCAACAGTTTTATTAAATGTATGGAATAACAAGGCAGATGCAATACTAATGAAGTATTGTCGTAAAAAAGAGTTGGTTGATACAATTAGGGGAGTTCTTTCAGGCCAAAGAATAATTGGGACCAAAGTACCTGAGTTTCTAAACCTTTTTCAGAACGACAATAATACAAAACCAAAACTAACGAAAAGCGAACTACAAATATTAATATTGCTTGCAAAGGGGCATTCTCGCAACGAAGTATGCGATATAATAGGTAGTAGTGAACACGTAGTTAAGTTTCATTGCACGAATTTATTCAAGAAATTCAAAAAAAATAAACTCACCGCTGTAATTGAAGAAGCAAGAAAAAATCAACTCATAGAGTAAAAATTGTATTTCAAAAAAGAGGCCGAACTCAGGCTAATAGTTAGTTCTTAGGGGCACTAATTATACCAATTTGCTGTCAAAATACACTTTATAAATCAAAATATTTTACTTACAACTTATAGAAACTACTACTTGAAACCTCACTGTTCCCTTAATTGCAATCCTTACCAAATT
>JAOZKO010000308.1 GCA_029935325.1 Bacteroidales bacterium | reverse complement strand
CAATATAGTTTTTTTAATAGCTCTTGAACCAACAGTATCAATGCTGTTAACAAATCGTGTGCTTACTGCATTTAGGTTTTGAGTAATCAAACTACCTTTTATAGGTAATGCAATGGGGAAGAAATGCCAAGGTTTAAGAGTGCCTTCTGCGGTTCCTATTTCCAAGGAATTATGATTTAATACTAAGGTGCTATTAATCCGTGTTCCATATTTGAATAGAATTTCACTGAGGTTCAGGTCAATAGGCATTCCCAAAGTAGAAGTAGCATTTCTTAGACTATCCATATTTGCCTGAACCATGTCTAATGCCCAAACAATTTTACCACCATGCATAATATATTGATCTAATAGAAATAATTCTCTAGTACTAAAGCTAATGCTTGGCTTTGCAATAATTAGCATTTCATAATTAGGAATCATTTTAGAGGTATTGGTATCAACCATAGCTCTACGCATGAGTCCATTGAGTTTTGGGTCAAAAACAATTTGCCCAACATCATATGTTTGTGATAGCTCATAGGCTAAATCACCTGTAGAATATTGGTCAAGCTCCCCATGTCCAGTAGTGAAAACAACTTTTGGAATTTTATTTTGGCTTAGTTTGCGGATAGCACTTACTATATTTAGTTCAAGGTTTTGAACAGAATTATTAAGGTCGGCATCTGAAGGTACTTTACGATTACTTACCAGCAGGTTTACCGCAATATTCTTGTCTTTATATGAAATATAAATACTTGGGAAGATTGTTTTTTGAGCATATCCATCTTTAGTCTCCACAGGAACATTATAATATGCTAGCCCTTCTTTGGCCAAAGATTTATAGAGTTTAAAACGTTCTTTTTTATCTTCATTTTCTGAAGGATTTATAAACTCATAAATTACATTATTATTATAAGCTCTAAACTCATCTAATAATTCTTTTGTACTATTTTTTAATCGCTTAAAGCTTGGAGGTAAATCACCATCCAGATAAACTTTAAAGTAGATAAAATCATCTAAATCTTCAACAATTTGCTCAGTAGTAGTCGAAACTGAAAAGCGTTTTTCTGTAGTCAAATCAAATCTTCCAAAGTAATATTGGGAAATGATATTTACAGCAATAATACCAATTATGATAACCGCTAACTGCAATATATTTTGATTTCTTATTTTTTTATATGTTATCATAGCTTTACCATTTTCTGATTTGTAATGAGAACTTCGTTAAAAATAAGAATAAGCTGATAAGACTTAAGAAATAAATCAAATCACGAGTGTCTAATACCCCTCTGCTGATGCTTGCATAATGGTCGTATATTCCTAGGGATTTAATTATCAGTCCAGAGTTGCCAAACCACGACAATTCGTAAATAAGCTCAAATCCGATAAATACAAACCCACTAAGGAAAGCAGAAGTAATAAATGCAACTACTTGATTTGAAGTAATTGATGATGAGAATAAGCCGATGGCAATAAACGAACTGCCAAGAAGAAGTAATCCTAGATAGCTACCGAAAACTCCACCACTATCAATATTTCCTATGGGAAAACCTAAAAAATAGACTGAAAAATAATAGGTAAGTGTAGGGGTAAGGGCAATGATTAATAATAGGAATGCAGCTCCAAATTTTGCCATTATTATTTTGAAATCAGATATGGGTTTAGTAAGTAACAATTCTATGGTGCCAGATTTTATTTCATCAGCAAAGGAACGCATGCTAATAGCAGGGATGAGAAATAGAAATACATAGGGTGCTATAACAAATAAGCCATCTAATTGAGCAAATCCGTAATCTAATACATTAAATTCAATGGGGAAAGCCCATAAAAAAAGCCCGGTAATTAATAGGAAAATAATGATAACGATATATCCAATAATTGATGAAAAAAAGTTAGCTATCTCCTTTTTTAGCAATGCTAGCATGCTGATGTTTTGATTTAAGTTAAAATAAAAACTATTTTTTCACTGATTTATTTTAGAGTGAAAAAAGAGTCGCAAAAATAATAAAATTTTACACTAAAATTATTAGAACCATTCATTAGTATTTGAATGGGATTTTGGAAATTACTTTTCAATATTTATTCTGATTTTACTATCTACTTTTAATCCAAGTAAACTCCCTGCATTGCCCTGGTTTATAGATATTTCAAGCATGCTATTTGAATCAAATAAAGCACACATCTCGCTAGGTGGAACATCTAAATATGATTTTGAGATACTAATTAATTCGTCAGAAAAAGAATTAAATGTGATGTCAAAGTTTCTGTTTTTAGCATATTCATAAAATAATGCCTCGCTAATATTAGTAATGGCATTCTCATATCTATCAAGATATATTACTTTGCCAATAATAGAGATAGTACTTTCATCCATTTCAATTACTGGTTCAAATGACATAAGTTTATTGATGCTAGTTCTAATATTTCCAAGGTCTGATAAATTACCTTTCTCAGCAATGTGCTTTGCAGCCTTTACAAATACATCTTTGGTGGAGAATGTGTATTTGTCACTGTCCTGATGAATGTCAATCTCTACAATCTCATCAGGTTGGATTCCGAAAATAAGACTAAAAACACCATTGTCTGAACCAATAAAATATTGATTATTGTGACGGATGCAAATATGAGGCTGCTCTATACTAGCATCACTATTAATTCCAAGAATATGTATTGTGTTGTCAGGGAAGTTCTTATAGCTGTTTTTGAAAATAAAACTAGCTTGATAGATGTCAAAAGGAAGTATCTCATGTGAGATATCAATTATTTGAATGTCTGCTATATTTTTAAGTAAGCTGCCCTTTACGCTAGCTAAGTAGTGATCTTTTGTTCCCCAATCTGTAGTAAGCGTAATTATTGCCATATTTATATTTACTAATTAAAGAGCAAAGGTAAAAAATCTAATTAAAGACTGAATAATTTATTTTCTTATTAATCTCATTGATTTAAAGCGTGATAGATATTATAACTTAGTTATATTGCGCTTTAGTGCCTTGTTTATAGCTTGTATGAGATATAAAAAATGAAAGTTTATTGTCAATATTATTACTTTAATTATTATTTCTTCATTACAGTTAAAGAACCTCGGTAAACAGATTCGTAACCTACTGTGGTGCTTAGAACGTAATAATAAATCCCATCAGAAATTGAAGTATCTCCCCAATCATTTTGATAATTATTAGATTGGAAAACTTTCTTTCCCCATCTGTTATATATAATCAAAGTAGTATTTGGAAAGTACTCTAAACCTTCTATTTTAAACATATCATTAGAGCCATCACCATTGGGCGTGATAATATTTGGTATTTCAAGTTTACAGTCAATAGAAGTTAGAACAACTTCATCTTCACACCCATTATCTACCGTTACTTTAAGTGTGTGAACTCCAATTGGCATAAATTTTTGCGCAAAAATATCACTGGAATTATTAAGATTTATTCCATCCATTATCCAAGTATAGCTATGCTGAATTCCAGAAGCATTTTCAATTGCAAATACGCCA
>JAOZKO010000307.1 GCA_029935325.1 Bacteroidales bacterium | reverse complement strand
ACACTAAAATCGGTATTCAGTAATCAGTTGTCAGCGTTCAAACAAAAAACACAAAACAACAAACAACAAAACAACCAACAAACCAACAACATTTAATAACCATAAGTTAACAATTTGGTAACATTGGAATCTGCTATACAAAATACTTTTGCAGCATGATTCAAACCAAAATTATCAAATAATGGATATGTATTTAATAATGGTTATTGCGCTATTCGCATTAGCCATTGCCGACCTAATTGTTGGCGTAAGTAATGACGCTGTAAACTTCTTAAACTCAGCAATTGGCGCCAAAGCAGCTCCTTTCAAAACTATAATGCTTATTGCTGCTCTTGGAATTATTGTGGGAGCAACCTTCTCAAGTGGCATGATGGAAGTAGCACGAAAAGGCATTATGAATCCGCAACATTTTCACTTCTCGGAAATTATGCTAATATTTCTTGCGGTAATGATAACTGACATCATTCTACTAGACATGTTTAACGCCTTTGGCATGCCGACATCAACAACGGTTTCCATTGTTTTTGAGTTATTGGGTGCATCTGTTGCCATAGCAATGTTTAAAATCCTTGCCGGACCAGATTCCGACAGTCTTGCAACTTATATTAATTCCAGCACTGCTCTTAAAATTATTGGAGGAATTCTCCTCTCAGTTTTTGTAGCTTTTCTGGCAGGAGCCATAGTGCAGTATCTTTCACGATTGGCTTTTAGCTTTAATTTCGAAACTCGTATTAAATATATTGGAGCAATTTGGGGTGGTATCGCAATTACTTCTATTACTTACTTTATTCTTATAAAAGGGTTAAAAGGAAGTATGTATGCCGACCATATTATGGCAAATATTGGCGATAATTATATGGGAAAGATATTAACGGAGCCTGTAATTCTGAAACAATACGTCAAGGATATGATGTGGCCAATTATAGGAATTAGTCTATTGGGCTGGACTATTATACTACAACTACTATATTGGATTACCAAAGTAGATATATTAAAAGTTACGGTATTGGTTGGAACATTTGCTTTAGCAATGGCTTTTGCTGGTAACGATTTAGTAAACTTTATTGGAGTTCCTTTGGCAGGACTTGCATCATATAATGATTTTGTTGCAAGTGGAGCTGCTGACCCTGACAATTATTTTATGGCAACATTAGTAGGAAAAACAAGTACTCCAGCAATCTATTTAGTGGTAGCAGGCTTAATTATGGTTCTTACTTTATGGACATCAAAGAAAGCTCGATCAGTACTTAAAACATCATTAGACTTATCACGCCAAGGAGATGGAGATGAGCGCTTTGGAGCATCACCTATTGCTCGATCAATTGTAAGGGCATCAGTAAATTTTTCGGAAACTCTTGAAAAAGTTGTTCCCGCACCACTTAAAAACTGGACCAACAGGCAGTTTGATCAAAGAAGTTATAATGATAAAGTATTGGCACTTGGAAAAGAAGCTCCGTCATTTGATATGCTAAGAGCCTCTGTAAACCTTGTGATGGCAAGTATTCTAATATCATTAGCAACTTCTCAGAAACTTCCACTATCTACCACATACGTAACATTTATGGTTGCAATGGGAACATCATTAGCCGACAAAGCTTGGGGAAGAGAATCCGCAGTATTTCGCATTACAGGAGTACTATCCGTTATTTTAGGATGGTTTTTTACTGCCTTTGTTGCGTTTAGCGCATCATTTATAGTGGCTGTAATACTCCATTATACAGGCATCTTTGGCGTACTTGGACTAATTGGTCTTGCAATATTCCTTATTTACAGAACTTTTATGATGCATAAAAAGAAGACTTATGCAGAAGAGCAAAAGACAGATGATGATATTGAGCAATTAGGAGTTACTCAAAGTTGTAATAATTCTATAATTAGAAATCTTGAGAATATTAAAAAGGAGATTTCACAAGTAATTAATGCTATTAATACTGAAAATAGAAAAGAATTACGGAATATTAATAAGGAGATTAAGCAGATTAATCTTGATGCTAAACAGCTTAAGAAATCTATGCACAAAACAATTAGCAAGCTTGATTCTGAATCTATTGAATCTGGACATTTCTATGTGCAAGTCCTAGATTATTTACGTGAGCTAGCTCATTCTTTAGAGTTTATTTCACAGCCAGCTTTTGAGCATATGGAGAATAATCATAAGAAACTAACTGCAAATCAAAAGGCTGATTTAACAGAGTTGAAAGATTATTTAATTGAAATTACAGATGCTGTAATTAAAGAAATCAAAAATGGTACTTACCAGAATATTGATACTATAATTAAGCAACAACAGGATATCCTAGAATTTAGTCGCGTAATTCAGAAGCGACATATAAAGCGAATTAAGGATGGAAAAGCAAGTACAAAAGCATCTGTTCTTTATTTTAGTATTGTTCATGAAAGTAATAATATATTACTACAGATGATAAATTTACTTAAATCGCATAGAGATTTTATGACAAAATAAACGCTGATTTAAGCGAGTCAGAAAATATCAATAAATAAAGGGCAAGCAGATTAATGCTTGCTTTTTTTTATTCTTCCAAAATTCTTCAATGCAAAATTAACACTTAATATTAACTGATGAAAATTAAAAGCATTATATTGAATTTATAAAATCCAATGTAAACAATAAGTGCTTTTTTTATAATTTTACACAATTATCTTTTTAAACTAAAACAGAACATAATGGCACATACAGCTGAAGATATATTGAAGGAAGCTATCCTACTTGAGATGAAAGGAAAAGCATTTTACACTAATGTAGCAGAAAAATGCGACAGCCCTGCGGCAAAGGAGATTTTTGAAATGATGGCAAGAGAAGAGGATGAGCACATTGAGTTTCTCTCTAAGCAATTTCAAAACTATAAAAAGACACAGAAATTTGTTAAGCCTGATGATTACCAAGATCATTCAGAAGAAGAAGTTACTTTGAAAGTCTTAACAGAAAAGCTTATAAAAGAAACCAATGCTGCTAGTTTTGAAGCATCAGCAATTTCCGCTGCTATTGATTTTGAAACTCGCGCAGTAAAGATTTATGGCGACAGAGCCAAAGAAGCTGTTGATCCAATGGAAAAGGAGCTTTATCAAATGCTTGCTGATTGGGAAGCCGGTCATCAGAAAGCACTGCATGAAATGGACAAAGCACTAAGAGAAGATATTTGGAATGACCATAATTTCTGGGCATTTTAAGATTCTTTATACGATTTACTGAAGGGAAAAATATTCCTAAATACAAAAAGGACATTATAATTTTATAGTGTCTTTTTGTGTTAATAGGAGTTTTGAAAATACAATATTATATCTTACAAAAAAATCAATTCATTAGGGGTGGCATTTATGCCACTCCTAATGATTACTCACTAAATCTGGGGCTTTAGCCCAAATCTTTTTTTACAATATCAAATCCGTATCGTTCAATGAATTTTTCATATTCTTGTGCAAATTTCATTTTGCTATGGAGTTCATCTTCATTCGCAATT
>JAOZKO010000306.1 GCA_029935325.1 Bacteroidales bacterium | reverse complement strand
TTTCAATTGTCTCTTTTGACAATTTATCGAACTGGTTTTTCTGTGGCTTTTAATTTGTTGGTGTTACTTAAAGTGGATGGTGAGGTAATTACTCGGAAACTTGTTGAGGTGAAATGAGGTTCTTAGATTGATGTTTTGTAGTTAAATAAGTGTATCACAAAAATATTAAAAAATGAAAATCACTATTTTATTTTTAGGATTTATGTTAATCTTCGGATTGACTTATGCAAAAAAAGTTGAAGAGAAAACAGCTTTATTGGTTGGAGGTAATTTCATTACTAAAACAATATCGAAGGAGGCTGTAGAGCTAAATTTAGTGTATAAATATGTTTCTAAAAGTATGGTTTCTGACAAAAATCAGGAACTAGTACTTTTTTATGTGTTTAATACTTCTGAAAATGGATTTGTTATTGTTGCTGGTGATGACAACGTAATTCCTATACTGGCCTATTCATTGGAAAAGTCATTTGACGCATCGAATGTCCCCCAAAATGTTGCAAAATGGTTAGAAGGGTACAAGAATCAGATACTTTCTATACTGGCGAATGAAACGAAAGCTACGAAAGATATTAAGCAGGAGTGGAAAAAACTAACAGAAGGAGCCCAGTTTAAAGCATCCTCAACTAAAAGTGTAAATCCATTGCTTCAAACTACATGGGGTCAATCTCCATATTATAATGCTCAATGTCCAAGTAATTCTGTAACGGGGTGTGTTGCTACTGCAATGGCTCAAGTAATGAAATACTGGAATTACCCTGCAAGTGGTTCGGGTTTTCATTCCTATAATCATCCAACTTATGGAACATTATCAGCTAATTTTGGCAATACTAATTATCAATGGTCTTCCATGCCAAATCATGTAACTTCTAGTAATTCTGCTGTAGCTACGCTTATGTATCAGGTTGGTGTTAGTGTGGATATGAATTATAGTCCACAATCCAGTGGAGCATATGTTATTTCTGCACAAAGCCCTGTAACCAACTGTGCTGAATATGCACTGAAGACCTATTTTGGATACAAAAATACACTACAAGGAGTACAAAGGAGCAATTATAACCAAACGCAGTGGTTGAATCTCTTAAAGACAGAATTAAACGCTAATAGACCTATTATATATGCTGGTTTTGGTTCTGGAGGAGGTCATTGCTTTGTCGCAGATGGTTATGATTATAATAATTACATCCACTTTAATTGGGGATGGGGAGGAGCTTATGATGGTTACTTTTCGATAAATGCATTAAACCCTAGTGGCACTGGAACTGGAGGGGGTAGTGGCGGGTATAATAGTGGTCATCAGGCTATAATCGGTGTTAAACCACCTGTAAACACTCAAACATTTAGCCTTGATTTGGATGATGATGTTAATGTTTCATCAAGTACAATTTACTACGGACAATCTTTCTCAGTTAATACCAATATTGCAAATAGTGGTACAAATACATTCACTGGCGATTATGCTGCTGCTGTGTTTGATAGTCAAGGTATTTTTATCGATTTTGTTGATATACTTACAGGGTATTCGCTTCAAGGTGGTTATACTTATACTAACAACCTAGTCTTTTCAAATACTGGGTTATTTAGTATGTTACCTGCGACTTACCAAGTGGCTATTTTTTTTAGACCAACAGGGGGGAATTGGCAGATAGTTTCAGGTACTTGGTGGTATTCAAACCAAGCTTCCATTACAGTAATCAACCCAAATGATATTGAATTAAACTCTAATCTGACGGTAAGCCCATCAAGTTTGCATCAAGGGTCATCTTTATCAGTAAATTTCAATATCGTTAACGATGGTTCAAGCACTTTTATTGGTAAATATGGGGTTGGGTTATATAATTTGGATGGATCATTAGCTCAGACAGTTGGCATATATAACGAAAGTACGGGTCTGCCAACAGGATATACATACATATCCCCATACATCACCCTTTCTAATTCATCAATTACTGCATCTCCTGGTACATATCTTTTAGCTGTACAACATAATCCAAATAATTCAGGATGGCAATTGACGGGCTCTACATACCATCAAAACCCAATAAAAGTAACAGTAAAGGCAGCAAATATTCAGGCAGATGTATATGAAATTAATAATTCCATTGGACAATCATACTCACTAACTGCATCTTTTGGGGGTTATTCTGCAAGTGTAAAGACAACTGGTTCCAATTGTCATGTCACAAGTGACAATGACTTCTATAAGATAACTTTGCCTTCAGGTTATAATTATACTCTCAACCCTCGTCTTCATGATTCATATAGTAGTGCGAACGGACAGACTTATACCCTAGATGCACTATTCTCTTATTCAATTGATGGTGTTACTTGGTCAGATTCATATGATGATGTATTACCATCGTCTGTAATAATTAAAAGTGGCGGAACAATTTATTTTCACGTAGCACCGTATTTTTCAGGGGAGATAGGCACATACATTCTTGATATTCCTATAACTCGGAGTTCTACAACAGGTATTGGAAAAGAAACTATCGTAAACAGTATATCTGTTTTCCCTAACCCAGCAATAGAGCTTTTGAATATTGATTTAAGCGAATGTCATAATGAGGTTCACAAAATTGAGTTACATAGCATTGATGGGCAAATTGTTTTATCAAAAACTGATATTGAACATGGTGATTTAATTCAAATTGAGACTGTGCAATATTCAAGTGGAGTTTATTTTTTACAAATATTTTCTGATGATAAAGTATTTACTAAGAGAATAACAATTACAAAATAATGAAAATGAAATATAGTATTATTATTTACATATTAATATTGAGCTTTACTGCTTGTAAATCAAATAAGGATTTGCCTGAAGAATTGAGTGTTGGAACTCAGCTTGATTTTGTTCCCATTTATCAGCCTGGACCTCATATTTTTGTTTATAAAACGCATTCAGACTATAATAATAAAGTACCTATTATTCTGTCAGATAATAGAAAAGAGATTATTTCCTACCCTGATCCGAGTGATATTGTAGTGAATGGCCTTTACAAAACACCCACTGATTTAAAAGGTGGATATTTGCTTGATAATATTGGTATAGGAAAAAATGTGGCTTTTATTAATTTAAGCTACGAGGAATATGCTCGGCTAGATAATACTCCATCATTAGATGAGTTTTTCAAACTTATTATTTCAGATAAACCTTTATTAGAACTTTATGATTGTGGGTTGAAATCAGCCTTTACAGATGAGGTGAATCAGTTGAACTTGATAATTAAAGCCAATAAACTAGAAGCTATATTTAAACGCATACTATAATATTGTTGAGAAATAGGATTTAAAAAACGGGTACAGTAATAGAGACTTTCTTTATGAGTAAGACTTAAAGGTGAGTCGTTTTACCGTTTTTTGTGGCACAACTTGCTCCATTATGAGTGGCACAATTACATCGGTATGGGTGGCACAACATGGATCAGCCTATCCACTGGTGACAAGCCTTTGAGAAGCCACATTACCTCTATGTTTCTTTGGGTTTCTT